>DATCFS010000183.1:0-2128 GCA_036509375.1 Acidimicrobiales bacterium | reverse complement strand
CTCGATACACCAGACAAGACCCGTCACGCACGGGCGAGCCGGACCTCGACTGGAAGTTGGAGGATCGTTCGGCATGACGCTCGCCGCGGGCGACCGACGTCTCGCGCAAGCGACCGTGACGCTCACCGGTGAGAGTGAGACGGGTGGATTCGTCAACGGTCACGCGATGCTTCATCACCGTTGGTTCCCCCGCGTCGAGATGGACGACCAAGACGCCCTGAGTGACGTCGTCACCATGTCCGGCGTGGACCTCGACCTCGGTCCTTCGTACGGAGGAACCGCGACGCTGGAACTCTTCGACTCCCCCACCGAGGAGTTGCGCGCATTAGTCCCCCGAGAGATTCTTGGCGGCTACTTCCGATCCGTTGGGACCACTTTCAACGGTGGCACCACTCTCGAGGACTAGTCGTGTCACGTCGAATCGCCAGCTCGAAAGCCACCGTCGTCTCGCAGGCGGAACGCGACATTCGCGCACGCCTCGACGACCACGAACTTGACTTCACCGCGATGAGCGCGATCTCCAACATCTATCGCGCCGGTTCGGCGGTCCGTAATCACATGGAGCGCTCCTTATTGGCCGACTATGACCTCAGCTGGGTGGCCTTCACGGTCCTGTGGGTTCTGTGGATCTGGGGTGAACAAGAGACCGGTCACGTTGCGTCCGAAGCCGGGATCACGAAGGGCACGTTGACCGGCGTCATGAAGACGCTGCAGGCGCGAAAACTGATCAAACGAATTCCTCACCGTGACGACCGACGACGAGTTTCGATTGGCCTCACCAAGGCCGGAGTACGGCTGATTGAACAGGTATTCCCTGAGTTCAATACCCACGAGACTCTCGCGGTGAGTGCGTTGACATTGGCCGAACAGCACGAACTCGCCCGACTTCTTCGACTTGTTTTGAAGCAAGTCAGCAGTGCGGCCCTCGACGAAGACACCTAACCCTTCGATCCCACTTTTAGGTCCTTCCGGACAATATTTAGAGGCGAAACCGTTTGCGTCGTCTTTCCGACGCCCGGGAGGAGTTCGTCAAAAAGGACCTACAACCGCTTCGTCACGTCTTGACAATATTTCGCTGACGGTCTGCGCCGGCGTCTGGTTTGATGAATCGAGCCAAAGGCCAATTCGTGGCGTTGCCGCGACGAGCGCATCGAGTTGTTCGACATTCATTTCGCCGGGTCGATATGCGACTTTGCCGAGCGCTCTCAACCTTTTTTGATCTCGCTCCTTCACAATTGATACCGAAGGTCGCAAAACGACGAGGCGAGAAGGTTGAACTGCTGCCCGTTTGAGCCAGGTTGGGACGTCGTCGCCGAAGATGTTGTCCTGGACCACGGTCGTAAATCCGGCGAGGCAATATTCATGTGCCGCCTGGGCCGAAAGGCGGTAGCGAAGGTCTAAGAGTCTCCTTGCCTCATCAGAGAGTTCGGTAGCAGGGTGAATCCAGCCGCTTACGGCCCAGCGATAAAACTGACCACCACGAATGTGCACGCCATGCTCAAATTCTCGAGCGAGAAGATCAGACACTGTCGACTTACCGGCCGCTTGCACACCGACAATCAGCCAAAGCCCGTTGTCCACGTCACCACTCTCGCAGAGCAGTTTGCTTTTGTGTTCGAGTCATCCTCAGATCAACCTTCGATAGCGATCTTGTCGAAAAGTGCGATTTCATCCTCGTCGGGAGGTTGAAATGTCGTTGACCACACTTCAAAATGGGACCGCGTCATTGGCGAAGCTGTCCAATCGTCCGACGCATTGCGACGTTTCGCACGCTCTATTAACTCGTCCAAGGGCACCTCGAGGTAATGCAGTTCGACAGCGATACCCAAACTTCGCGCAGCGAGCCGTTTCTCGTCCCGTTCAACTCTGGCCCAGTGGCCCCACTCCAAAATCACGCTCTGGCCCCGGGCGAGAAGATCTTGAGTAAGAACCCACAGTTGGTGCTCAAGACGCGTTCGGAATTCTTCATCCCACAAATCGGCACCCAGTTGAATCACCCACTCGTCCTTGTCCAATCTCAAGGCGGAGATTTGGATCGCGAGTTGGCGAGCGAGTGTTGATTTGCCCGAAGCTGGAAGCCCGCAAATGAGCACGAGCCGCGTCGGTGAATTCGCCATGCACGATTTCT
>DATCFS010000182.1:0-4546 GCA_036509375.1 Acidimicrobiales bacterium | reverse complement strand
AACAGTGCGAATAACCACTCCCACGACTTCGGTACCGAGGGCCTCCTCCAGACGTCGGCGGCCCTTCGGGCGGCCGGTATCGCGCAGGCCGGACTGCCCGGTCAGATCGCGGTCGTACGCGAAGGAACAACCCGGGTCGCGTTCGTGGACTTCGCGCCCTACTTCAACACCAACAATCTCTTGAACTACGGCGTCGAGCACCAACTCATTGCGAGAGCGCGTCGAATGGCCCAGGTCGTCGTCGTGTACATGCACGCCGGCGCCGAAGGGTCCAACGCCGATCACGTCACGAGAGGAAGCGAGTACTACGTTGGTGAGAACCGGGGCAACCCGTACCTCTTCGCTCACGACGCGATCAATGATGGTGCGGACCTCGTCATTGCGAGCGGTCCGCACGTCCTTCGAGGCATGGAGTGGTATCACGGCCACCTCATCGCCTACAGCCTCGGCGATTTCGCGAACTACGAAAACTTCGCGGCGAGCGGCGACCTCGTGTTGTCGGGCATCTTGCACGTGACGTTGGCCGCCACCGGTTCCTTCGTCTCGGGAACCTTCACGTCAGTGCGACTGAGTTCCATCGGTCAGACCTTCGTCGACCGGACGCACGCCTCGGCGAACTTCGTGAACACGTTGTCGCGAGAGGACTTCGGTCGCCAGGCGGCCATCATTCAACCGAGCGGCACCATTCGTTTCACGTCGAGCTGAGTGTCCGAGGGGTAGTACCTTCACTGGCATGAACACGTTCATCACGCTCGAGACCACCGAGGTCGCTCTTGGGACGTGCGTTGTATGCAGGTGAGTGACTGGGCCGCGGCGGCCACGGCGGTGGGATCCTTGGTCTTGGCGGTGGCCACCTTCTCCTCCGTTCGCTCCGCCAACCGGGCCGGACGCAACGCCGAGCGGGCAATCAACGTGGGACTTCGTCCCGTCCTGTTTGCGTCGCGACCGCACGAGACGTTGCAGAAGATTCGATGGGGCGACGACCACTGGACGGTGCTGCCCAACGGACAGGCCTCACTGGAGGAGAAGGACGGCGTCATCTACATGGCGATCTCGCTGCTCAACGTTGGTTCGGGCATTGCGGTCCTCCACGGATGGAGGGTCGACACGTCGCAGATCCTTCACGCGCACGCTTCTCTCGAAGAGATGCAACACATGGCGGGGCTCGCGCGTCCCGACCCCCGGACGTTTCGACCGCAGACCAGAGACCTGTACGCACCGCCCGGCGACATCAGTTTCTGGCACGCGGCCATCCGCACGGCCGATGACCCCGATCGTCGACGCGTCGAAGAGGCTCTCGCGGGCCCACGCCCCCTCATCCTCGAACTGCTCTACAGCGACCAGGAAGGTGGCCAGAGGACGATCAGTCGCTTCTCAATCAGTCGATACGGCGACGAGAAGGACGTCTGGTACCCGAGTGTGGTGCGCCACTGGTACCTCGACGGGGAAAACCCGCGCTAGCGATCACACGACTCAACATCCGCCGCCCGGTCCCGGTGTTCCGTCCCCGAGTTGGTAGCCATCGACCGTGCCGACATTGTCGGCGCGGGGATTGGGTCCCAAGTGGACGACGTACCAAACCCCGCGCCACGAAATGAGTGACGCGACGAGCACGGACTCGAGGGTCGTGTTGTGACGAAAGACCAGCCGCACGTTCGGTTCGTGCCAGTAGCCAATCTTGTTTTCACAGACGCCCGGTGGGATCCACTGCGCGTATCGGGGGTTCGCCTCAACGCGCACGAACGTCGTGTAGTGTGTGGCGAAGAGGCGATCGCGGTAGGCGCCGAGGTCGAGAACGAAGAAGCTGAAGAGCCGACTTCGCCAGTCGCCCGCGGGACTAGGAATCTCGCCGGTCTTCATCCGCACGTAGGCCGCCTCGGGGAAAAAGACCTTGTTGCCCATCGCTACAGAGTGATGGGCAATCGCGGAAGCGAGCGTCGTCATCTGTTTGGTGAGTGGCGTGCCGAACGACGGTTCGAGGGTTGTTTGCGGGAGGGATCCCGGACTCGGGGCGGCGAACGCGGGTAGCGCGCTCAACGCCGTCGCCGCGCCGAGTGTCAGGGCGACGACGAATCGTGAGCGCGTCACGATGCGGTGCGCCACCGGCGAATCGCGACGAAGGTCCAGATGCCCTCGACGACGCCGAACGGCCACGCACCCGAGAGAAAGCCGTAAACGCTCGAGAGCGTGCAGCCGAGCGCGAAGTGTGCAATGAACGTTCGCCCTTTGGATTCGAGGGCGTACATGAGCATCATGAAACTGACGGCTCCGACCCCGTAGATCGTGACCCCGATACTCACCCTTCGGTCGGCGGTAACTGCCTTCGGGGGAGGAATCGCCGTTCGTGGACCCACGTCGCGAGAAGAAAGAGACCGGCCAGCAGTCCGATCAGGATTGCATCCTTCTCGTGCGGCGGTAGGTACGTAAAGGTGACGGTCGACGTACCCTTGGGCACCGGCACCGCCTGGTAGGCACCGTCGCTCGGCTTGATGGTGACGGCCTGGCCGTTGACGTACGCTTTCCATCCGGCCATCGCCAGTTCGGTTCGGATGAGCGTCGAGCCACCACTCGGGCAGTTCACGGTCGCCTCGTCGACGTTCGACGACGTCACGGTGCACGACGGCGATGTCGTGGAGAGAAACGGTCGCGGACTGGGGAGTTCGTAGATCGTCGTTTTCGCGTCACTAAAGACTTGGCTGACGCCAAGTTTCTTCAGTCCATTCATAAGCGGCAGCGCCGTCGGGTACAGCAAATATTTCACCGAGGCGCCCTCGTAAGCCTTGAAGTGATCAAACAACTCGGTCTGCTGGGCATTGAGGCCCGTCAGTCCGTTGTGGATGACGAACTGATTGGGCGGGGTGAGGCCCGGATAGAGCTGAGTCTGAATGAGCTGACTGAACTTGCCGGGGAAGGGCAGGTCAATCGCGTTCAGGGCGTTGAGACCGTACTGCGAGCCCCAGTTGGGGGTCAGTACGGCGAAGTCGAGGAACCGGTCCTGGCCCTCGTGGGTCTGAAGGAATGAAATTGGTGCGGTGTCGACGGTCACGTACTTGGCCGCCTCGCCCGAGGGCACGCCGAAGATGAGGAGCGACTCCACGACGAGGACGAGCGCCACGAGCGCCGGCGTCCACTTCTTCGTGGTGAAGCGACCGAGCACGAGTAACGCGAAGATTGCGAGGAAGGGGATGGCGGCGAGGAAGGCGAAGATGATCCGCTCGCGGTGACCGCCGATGACGACGCCGCGGTTAAGGGTCCTCGCCGCGAGGACGATCCAAATCAGTCCGAGCAACATGACTGACGTCGTCACGGTGAAGAGTCGCTTGGCTTTGTTACTAGTCGCCAGATCCATCAAACCGAAGGCGGCCAGCAGAATCATCGAGAGTTCGCAACTCGCCATGATGTAGCGCCCAAATGACACATTCTGAATGAGTGGGATCAGATTCCAGACCTTGCGCAGGTGGATGAAGTTCCACGCACCGAAGAGTCCGATCAGGGTCCAGAGGAAGAGGTAGAGACGTAACGGACGATGGGACTTCCCGAAGAGTCCCAACAGCGCGAGCGCCCCCACGCTCGCGGTGAAGTACCCGCCGATGCCGCCCCACACGCTGGCGACGTTGAGATTGGAGAAGAGCGTCCCGTAGACGTAGGGGTCGAAGAACATCTGCACCGCGTGGATGGAGATGTGAGCCGTGCCGTCAATCGCCGCAGTGTGGTGTCCGAGGTTGGCGACCTTCGTGAAGTCGGCGAACGGGACCAGGACCGGTAGCGAGAGCGCCACGCCGATACCACCGCCGATTGCGAGTCGGCCGAGTGCGAGACGGCGCGAGTCACTCGGCAGGGAGAACAGCCGAACAATGGCCCAGCCGAGCGCGAAGAGTCCATTGAAGTAGGCGACCTCGGGAAAGCCGGAGTAGAAGGCCAACGCCACGGCAATGGCGCAGAGGTACCAGCCCTTGTTGTTTTTTGTCTGCGTCGAATCGTAAATCATCTCGATGCCCAGCAGCAGCAGTGGGAGGAAGGCCACGGGATTGAGCACCGCGTTGCCGAGCCACGCGTACGTTCCGTTGAGGGCGAAGAGAATGCCGGCCGTGGTCGCGAAGACCAGGGGGAAACCGAGACGCTTGGCGAGGAAGTAGGCGGAGAGACCGGCGATGATCTCGAGGCTCATGTGGAAGAACAAGAGGCCCGCGGGCAGCGCGAACAGCAGCGTCAGGGGGAAGAGGGCGGCGGCTTGCATCTCGCCCACGAGCGGTTGTCCCAGTCCCTCGAAATAGTTCCACCACGGAAGGTGACCGTGCAGGAGGTCCATGGCGGCGAGGTGTCCCATGGGTTGCGTGATGAAGCCCACGTTCGGGTCGATCATTGGACGACCGCACGTGACGTGACAGACGATGGTCGAGATGTTGGCCGTCCACGAGATCGTGTTGGTGTTGGATTCGCCAATGAGGTAGAGACCATTGCCGATGAAGACCGCGAGGATGACCAACAGAATCGGCGTCGTTGAAGTGGGGAGGCGTCGATAGAAGGTGAGAAACCGGTTCCACGC
>DATCFS010000181.1:0-4126 GCA_036509375.1 Acidimicrobiales bacterium | reverse complement strand
GAGCGGAAGGTGCGCGACGACGAGATTACGCGAGCCGATCAGCCAGAGCACGATCACCACCAGCACGACGGCCGCCTGCGACCGGAAGGACGTCAATACCCGCGACGGACGACGGCGTAATTCGTGCGTCGGACTTTCGGGGATGTCGTCGAACTCTTCATCTTCTGAGAACGCCGCGGCGAACCCGACGCCGTCAACCTCGTGCTCCTCGTGCTCCTGGTGCTCTTCGAGAAGTGCCCCGGGCGGAAGAATCCCGCGCGCGACGTCGAGTCCTTCGCGAATGAGGATCACGAAGAAACGTTTCAGTCGACTCGCCCCTCCAACCTGCAGCCGTCGGAGCTCGTCGTCCGAGAGGACTTGAATTTCGTGGCGCTGACGCCGACGTTCTCGGATGCGTCGTCGGTTGTGCAACAACCATCGCCACGATCCGACAATCGCTCCGGCGCGGTCGGTGTCACGTCCGAGAATCGAGAGGAAGAACTCCATCGTATCCATGACGAACAGGTACGCGAGCGTCGAGATCGTGGTGAGCCGGCCCCAGCCGGTCGCGACGACGAGCAATTGGTGCCGGCGTTGCAGGTCTTGTCGACTGGCGTGTCGCGTGCCGATCGCGGTGACGCTTCGTTCACCAGAAGCGATTGTCTCTCGGTGCGCCACCTTGGCGAGTGGCGCGACGACAATGCGTGCGCCAGCGATCTGCGCGCGCCAACAGATGTCGAGGTCTTCGCCAAGAACGGGAAGGAGCGGGTCAAAACCGCGCAACGTGGCGAAGAGGTCCGATCGAACAAGGGTCGCGCCGCCGGGCGCCACGAACACGTCACGCTCGAGGTCCTGTTGTCCGTGGTCAATCTCGCCCAGTTCCACGCGTTCGTGCACGACGCCGAAGCGGTCGCAGGTCTGGCCCACGTGAAGAAGAATCAGGTCGTCGTCGTAGGAGACGAACTTGGGCGTCACGATACCGGCGTTGGCGCGAAAGGCCACTTCGACCATCATCTGGAGGGCGTCGGGCTCGAGCCGCACGTCGTCGTGACAAAAGAGAAAAAAGGCCGAGCCCTCAACCATCAGGGCCGCTTCGTTACAGGCCGCTCCGAAGCCGCGATTGTCCTCGAGCAGTCGCACGTAGGCGTTCGGGGCAACGGCGGCCACTCGCGAGGCGACGTGTTCAGTCTCCCCGTTCGCAACGACGAGCAGGCTTAGTTCCTCGTAGTTCTGGGCCGCCAGAGAAGCAACTGCAACTTCCAAACCTGGCCCAGAACCGGTGGTAACGACGACGGCAACAACGGCCGGAGCACGAGATTCCATCAGTCCTTCAAGGCTAGTTGGCGGCTCCTCGTCATCCGCGACGATTGGCGGAGTCGATTGGCACAATTGATTGTCGAGTGGCTACGTCAGTGACCTTCGAACGCGCATTTCCTCGATTACCTCGTGTAGTGACGTGTCGAGCGAGATAGTGGGTTCCCACGTCGTTCGACGACGCAACTTCTCCGAGCTTCCGCGCGAGACCGGCACTTCGACCGGTCTAAGCAGTGACGGATCGGTGACCAATCGCACGTTGGGCGCAATCTCGGCCACGAGTTGTGCCACGATGTCGGAGAGTTGAACGTCGCGTCCCGAGGCGATGTTGTACACCTCGCCCGGTAATCCCCGGGAACTGAGCATTCGGTAGGCCCGAACAACATCACGAACGTCACTGAAGTCGCGGCGCGTCGAGAGGTCGCCCACCGCTATTTGCTCATCGCCGTTCTCCAACGCTTCGAGTAAGCGGTTGACGATGGCGGGAATGACGAACGAGGTTGATTGTCCCGGTCCAACGTGATTGAACGGTCGGGCGATGACCACTCGCTGTGCTCGTTCACGCACCGCGTCGCGCACGACGTGCTCGGCCTCGACCTTGCTCGAGGCGTAGGGATTGGCCGGCGCCACTCGAAAGGTCTCCACGAGCGGTAGGTCGTCCGGTCGCACGACGCCGTAGACGTCAGCCGAACTGACGAGAACGGTCGTGGCGTCGGGCGCGAAGTCCCACGCGGCGTCCACTACGTTCTTCGTCCCGAGCACGTTCACCCGCGTGAAGAGCACGGGATTCAGAAATGACTCGCCGACCTGGGTCAGCGCAGCCAGATGATAGATAACGTCCGGTCGAACTTCCTCAATGACCGAACGCACACTGTCGGCGTCGGTCACGTCGTGCTCACGGTCAATGCCAACTGCGTCGTCACCCGATTCGTGCAGATGCGCCAGAAGGTGGCGGCCCACGAATCCACTTCCCCCGGTGACGAGGGCCTTCACGACTCGCGCGCCATCTCGTAGGCCCGTACGTGTTGCGCGACGGACGAATCCCAGGTGAAGAGTTCGGCTCGTTGTCGCGCGAGGCGCCCCCGCTGGAAGCGTTCCTCATCGCTGAGATCGAGCGCCACCTGCACCACTTCAGCGAGCGCCACGGCGTCACCCGCCGGCGCCAACAGCGCCGCACCGTGGGCCACTTCGGACATCACCGTGTCACTCGACGTCACCACCGTCGCACCACAGGCCATGGCTTCGAGGACCGGAAGTCCGAACCCCTCGCCCCTCGACGGATAGGTAACGGCTCGTGAATGGCGAAGGAGTGTCGGCAGCAGCGCGTCGTCCACGAAGTCGAGTCGGCGAATCCTCGAGGCGGCACCGTGTTGCGCAATGAGTGCGTCGAGCGTGACGCCCCAACCGGCCTGACCGGCAATCCAGAGTTCGAGCGATGGGTTGGCCGCCGCCAACTCTTCAAAGGCCCTGAGCAGCACGTCAAGTCCCTTGCGCGGTTCGATCGTACCGAGGAAGAAAAGGTAAGGCACGTTGTTCGGCAACTGGTGGGAATTGAGTACGTCGCCGTCGCGACGGACGTCAGTGTCGAATCGCTCGAGATCGACGCCGAGGGGCGCCACGACCACGGGCGCGTGTTGGGGCATCAGTATGTCGAGTTGACGAGCGGTGTACTCACTGACACTCACGAGTACATCGGCGTGGCGCGCGGCGTAAGAGATGGCACGACGAAAGAATGCCACTTTCGTGCGCTCGTGCCATTCAGGGTTCGTGAAGAAGGTCAAATCGTGAATCGTCACCACCGTCGGCTTCGACCGACGGCGGGGCATCGTGTAGTGGGGCGCGTGCCAGACGTCGACCGACTTCGCCGTCGCGCCGGCGCCGAGGAGCCACGCCTCATAGAGCAGTCGCGATCCGCGAGCGTTTGGTACCACTGAGGCAATTGTTGACGAGGGTGACCAGTCGTGCCAGCGCAGCGTGTCGTCGCGGCGCGTCACGAGCGTCGTGTCGACGTCACTAGTGGGGAGTCGTCGCGCAAGTTCAGCAATGTAGCGACCGGCGCCGGCGAGACGGGGTGGAACGGCCGACACGTCGAGAGCGACTCTCACTGCCACGCCGCGAGGTGGTCGAGGGCGACGTTCAGCCAGGTGAGATCGCTCACCGAGGCGTGGCGTTCCCAGCGTGCCGCGGCGTCGTCGGGCTCACCGAGCGCCTTCAGCAATCCGTCGGCAATCGAGTCCAGGTCGCGAGGATCGACCTGGACGACCTCGCGATTGCCACTCACGCTCGGCGTGGTCACACTGGCGACGACGCGCGTGCCGGCGTGCAACGCTTCGACCGGCGGCAGTCCCCACCCTTCGGCGAGCGGCACGTACGCGAAGATCGTCGCATCGCGGTAGAGCCCCCGTAACAGCGGTCGTGGCACCAAGCCGAGCACGGCCGCGTCGCCCGTCGGCACCGCTCCCCAACCGCTCGGTCCCGCGATGACCATCCTGCCGAGTGAGGGATTCGTCGCCGTTGCCCGGCGGTGCGCCTCCGTCAACGCCTCGAGATTCTTGCGGGGCTCGCGGGTGCCCACGTAGAGCGTGAAGGGACCTCGCACACCGTGTTCGCCCAACATCGCGCGTACCGCGCTCGCACTCGCCGCCTCGGTCGAGTCCTCGTCGACGCCCAACCGCGCGGTGTGCAACCGCTCGCGATCGATCCCGAGATCGACGAGGCGTCCCGCGAGACCGGGTGAGGTGACAATGACGCGAAGATCGTCACGGGCAACAATCAGTTTCAGTCGCCTTTCGTGAAACCGAATCCCCCCGGGTGTCGCGGCCGACGGCTCGTC
>DATCFS010000180.1:0-2487 GCA_036509375.1 Acidimicrobiales bacterium | reverse complement strand
ACCCACCTCGTCTCACCGGCCGTCGCTACGGCCACGGCGGTCATGGGACGATTTGCCTCCCCCGACGAGTTGAGCTCGTGAGACCGGTGCGCATCGTCGAAGGTCGGGCCGTGCCGCTCGAACGGTCCGACGTCGACACCGACCAGATCATTCCCTCGGACTGGCTAAAGCGCGTCGAGCGAACGGGATTTGGTCGCGGACTCTTCAGCGAGTGGCGCGACGATCCGAGGTTCGTCCTGAACGATCAGCGCTACGTCGGGGCCAACATCCTGGTCGCCGGTCCCCGGTTCGGCACGGGTTCGTCGCGCGAGCACGCGGTCTGGGCCCTCATGGATTACGGATTTGAGGCCATCATCGCGCCATCATTCGGTGACATCTTCACGAACAACTCCTCCAAGCAGGGCCTCGTCATTGTCGTACTCGAGCACGCTGACGTCGAAGAACTCACCGCCCTGGTAAAAGAAGACTCCTCGCGGCACCTGCTCGTCGACGTGGAGCGCTTGAGGGTCGAGGTGCCCGACGCCGGTTGGCAACGTGCCTTTGCCCTCGATCCCATGACTCGAGACCGACTACTCAACGGGTGGGACGACATTGGTCTCACCATGCGCCGTGATCCCGAGATCACCGCGTACGAGGCAACGGAAGCGACGCCGACGCTAGAAGGCATTTTCGACGGCGCGGGGCACGTCAACTGACGCTCTCGATTTCGATGTTGTTGAGGACCGTCTACCCTTTTTCAATTCACCGACAGGAGAGACCATGAGTCGATTCCCCTATTCCGACGAGTACGAAATCCACCGGTCGATGCCAGACGCCGGCACGCCGAAGGAGGAGATCCTCACCATGATGAGTGAGATGGCCAGCCGCGAAAACGTTGTCTGGGAGGGCGGCCACTGCTCCGGCACCATGTACTGCGGCGATCACGACCACTACGACTTCTTGAACGACGCCTTTGCCAATTTCTCGTACGTCAACACCTTGCAGCGCGACATGTGTCCGAGCGCGACCAAGTTCGAAGCAGAGATCATCGCCATGACGCTCGACATGTTGCACGCGGGCGCGCTCGAAGGACGTCCCGGGGGCCTGGTCACCTCGGGCGGATCGAGTTCGATCGCTCACGCCGTCCTCGCTTACCGCGAAGGGAACAGCGGCACCGCGCGAGTGAACATGATCAAACCGGAAACGGCCCACCCCGCTTTCTCGAAGGCCGGACACCTTTTCGGCGTCGACATGAAGATCGCGCCGGTCGATCCCGTGACGACCCAGGTCGATCTGGACTGGGTGCGAGCGAATATCGACGCCAACACGGTGGCGCTGATTGGCTCGGCACCCAATTACGGCTACGGCACCATTGACCAGATCACCGAACTCGGCGCCCTGGCACTTGAACACGACATCGGACTACACGTCGATGGTTGCCTTGGCGGGTTCCTCCTCCCGTTCGGGCGCGAACTGGGCTTCGACATCGCGCCCTTCGACTTCGCCGTACCGGGCGTCACGACGATCTCGGCCGATACGCATAAGTACGGCTACGCGCTGAAGGGCACGAGCGTGCTCGCCTTCGCCGACCAGGCACTGCGCAACTCGCAGTACTTCTACCTCACCGACTGGTCCGGCGGAAAGTACTGCTCACCAGGCATGGACGGCTCGAGGTCCGGTGGCCTGCTCGCCGCGACGTGGGCCGCGATGGTGCACCTGGGGAAAGAGGGCTACCTCCGTTACGCGAAGGCCATCTTCGAGACGTCAGCGGCGATGCAAGAGGCCGTGCGAAACCACGACGCACTTCGCATCATGGGGAAACCGAGCTTCCTCTTCTCCTTTACCTCCGACGACTTCGACATCTATCTCGTGAACGACTTCCTTCGCACGAGGGGTTGGCGCATGAATGGCCAGCAGTACCCCAACGCCGTTCACATGGCGGTGACGAGGCCGCAGACCCAGCCCGGTGTCGTGGAGCGTTGGACCACGGACCTGAGTGAGGCCGTCGACTACGCGACGTCGCACAAGGATGAAGCGGCGAAGTCGGGCGCCATTTACGGCGGCGTGTCTGGTGGCATGAGCGCCGAGGCCGACGAGTTCATCCGCGCCGTGATGGCCGACATGATGGACCAGCAGGCGTCGATTCCGTCGTTGTGAACGACCTCTGCCTCGCTATCGACCTCGGTACCGGTGGTCCGAAGATCGGTCTCGTTTCGTTGAGTGGTGAAGTGCTCGATTACGAACTGCGACCCGTGGCGACCGAATTCACCGACGACGGTGGTGCGACGCAGGACCCCGAGCTCTGGTGGACGTTCATCACCGAGGCCACTCGTCGGCTCATGGCGCGCCCCGACGTCATGAATGAGAGCGTCCGCGCCATCGCGGTCACCGGCCAGTACGCCTCGACGGTGCCGGTCGACGCCGCGGGCATACCGACGGGGCCCTGTCTCATGTGGCAGGACACGCGTGGTGGTGTCTATAACCGCGCCGCCATCGGAGGCCCGGTCC
>DATCFS010000179.1:0-8873 GCA_036509375.1 Acidimicrobiales bacterium | reverse complement strand
GAAAACCACATTTTTCCAGGGGACCGGTTGTAATTTCTGTACAAACACTGGCTACAAGGACCGAATCGGCATCTACGAGTTGCTCATCATGACACCGGAGATCCGTCGTCTGGTCGTTGGTTGGGCGACCCAGGAGGAATTGCGCAATATGGCAGTAAAACAGGGCATGCGCACCCTTCGACAAGAGGCGATCAACCTCGTTAACGAGGACGTCACGTCCATTTCTGAAGTGATCCGGAGCGTTTACACACTATGAGCAAAGACAAGTCAGCTACCAAAGTCAAGCCAGCACCGAAAGTCAAGTCTTCATCGAAGGACAAGACTCTGTTGAAATTCCGCTACAAGGCGTTGGACGAGGCCGGAAAGACGGTCACTGGAATTGAAACGGCGACTTCCGCGGGAGCGGCCCACGTCGCGCTGCTCGCGCGCGGCCTCCAACCGACCGAGGTCGAGGCAAAAACTAGTCTTGCCAGGTTCGAAATCACCAAAAAGAAGGTCCCTCGACAAGACGTCATGAACTTCACACGCCAGTTGGCGGTGTTCATGCGCGCAGGCATTCCGATCATGGAGGCCCTCGAGGTCATCGTCGAGGAGACCCAAAACAAGATGCTCAAGGCCGTTTTGGTGGAAATGGTGGACAGCCTTCGGGCGGGCGACACCTTCGCCGCCGCAGCCTCCGCCCACCCCCAGGCATTTCCGAGCTTTTACGTGGGAATTCTCGAATCAGCTGAATTGACGGGGAATCTCGACAACGTGCTGAACCAACTCGCCGATTACATCGACCGCGATGTCAAAGCGCGAGGAAAAGTCACCGCTGCGCTGATTTATCCGGCCGTAGTTGCCGCGATGTCAGTCGTGACCGTACTGGTGCTTGCAGTTTTCGTCATGCCTCGATTCGAGGTCTTCTTCGCATCGCTGCACGCCAAATTGCCGCTGGTCACACGGCTACTTTTGAGCACCACTTCGTTCATGGGTAAGTGGTGGTACGCGGAAATTGCCTTTGTGATCATCTTGGTCGGTGGGTTTATTGTCATAAACCGCTCGCCGGGTGGACGAGCCAAACTCGATGCATTGAAATTGAAGCTTCCGGTGATTGGCGACCTCACCGAGACCGCAATCATTGAACGAACCTGCCGCGTTTTGGCCTCGATGCTGCGAGCGGGCGTCGATTTGCCTCGCTCAATGGCCGTAACGGCCGAATCAGCGAACAATGCGGTCTATCGCAACGCGCTGGAGAAGATCCGAGAGTCGATGATGCAGGGCGAAGGACTCGCGGAGCCAATTGCCCAAAGTGGGCTGTTCCCTGCGGCCGCACGACAGATGTTCCGCGTCGGTGAAGAGACGGGAACACTCGACCAGCAGTTGGAAGTGGCAGCCGCCTATTACGGCCGCGAGTTGGAAACCAAGTTGGAGCGTGCGACGGCGCTCTTCGAACCGGCAATCATCATCTTCATGGGTGTCGTCGTAGGATTCGTGGCCGTCGCCCTCATTTCGGCCATGTACGGCATCTACAACCAGGTCAAGGTCGGCTAGTTCACCACTCCAGTTCAAATGAGTTCCTGAGGTGCCGATGCTTGGTTCGATCCGTTGCCGTAACTGCGATTTTCGTGACTTCGACGATCATTATTCTCGAGCACTCTCACTTATTTGATCATTAGATCCATAGGCAGCAGCGAAACGATTGATTAATAGTCGGTCCAAATGCCACAAATGGAATGATGGGTCAACTTAAAATACAAAGTGATGAATATTGTCGGGTTGTTTATTCATAATTGTCGCCGTCTTGCCTTGACCTTACGAAAATTGGCCGATGGGTAATCCCAAGCAAGGGCGCAAGAACTGTCTGACCTCTCGGCGGCCTTCGTCGACTCTCAGACCACAATCAGACGAAGGCTCAATGACAGATCGATCGAGTTCGCGCACCGAGAATCGATCGACAACGACGGAACTTCGGTCACCATTTCCGAAGAACCTCCGACGCCGACGCGACGCCGAACATGGGTTCACGCTTGTCGAGCTCTTGATCGTCGTCACGATTCTTCCGCTGATTGCGGGTGCTCTGTCCGCCGGACTGATTGCAGTTTTTTCTCTTCAGTCGGGAGTTGCCAGCAGGCTGAGTCACACCGCCGATGCGCAGGCCGTTTCCGCGAATTTCGCTCGCGACGTCCAAGGCGCCGGACAGGTGACGACCGATCCGACGGGATTGAAGCCGGAATGCGCAGCACCGTCTGGCGCGACTCAGTTGCTCGGCTTGGAGTCCGATTTGGCCGGCACGGGTGTGTATCAAACCGTCATCTCGTATTACAGCGTTCCCGTAGCCGCAACGACAACCGCCGCCGCAACCAATGAGATTGTGCGGACGTACTGCACCGGCGCCAATACTGCAGTGGCGCAGAGTTCGGAGATTCTGGCATTCGATGTCTCGGTATCAGGGACCCAAACGGCCCTCAATAACTCCCTCATGACGGTGACCTGCGTCAACGGCGCGGCGTCACTTTGTGCCAACGTATCGACTGGATGGGTGGGTGCGCAGAACGTCAGCACTGTTTCGTTCGCGGTCGACGACCAGTCGAATAACAATCCGTACACGGTGGTGGGAAGTCCAATAGCCAGTACCTCGACAACCAACAACGGATCGCCGATCAACTCGAAAGCCACGTCAAAGTGCGAACTCGCTACTCCCGGATCGGGGAACCTTGCCGCCACGCTGTGCTTCGTCGACTTCTCATCGGTGACCGGATCGGCATTGCTCGCCACCCAGAACGGTGGCTGCCTTGAAATGTCCGTGGCGCTGCCCGACGACTACACGATGTACTTCTGCATGAGCATGTCGGGAACGAAAGCGCTTCCCTGGTACATGCCGACGTACAGTCAGGCATTTTTGGGAAACACAATTAGCGGTCAGCCGTTTTACACCGGTGTCACCGGAAGTCCGGCGCTCTATCAACGGGCCGCCGGCACGTCGGTAATCACCTTTTCAAATATCTCGGTAGTGAGTCCACTCGGCGTACCGGCGACCGGTTGGGAAGCCGTCAGTACTGATGCTGAATCTACGGACAGCGGCGAGTCGATCAATTGGACCTCGGACGCGGTCCTCAACGTCATTGCGAACGGCGAGGTTGGCCAGACCCAGCCCATGGGCAACGCGTGCTTGGATGACGGTTCATTGCCGAATGGAGCATCCGGGCTCACGGGCAACGGGACAACGTCGATCACGTGCTCCGGATCCGTCACCGTCAACGGCACGACGTACAACATCACTGGCGGCCCAAAGACGGGCGCCGCGATGGTGTGGGCGGCTGCGCCGACGACAATGACGGTGACCATGATCGGGGGCGGCCTCGAAGCGATGTCATTCGGGATGCTGCTGCCGTGACGCGCGCCGTACGACGCTGGGCGTCGATTCGTGCCCGTTGGGCATTAACCGACCGGGGCCGATCTGGCCGTAGCGAGGCCGGCGACACGTTGGTCGAGGTACTTCTGGCACTGATCGTGCTCGGTTTGGCTTCGGTCGCCTTACTCATTGCGTTCTCCACGTCGATCTCGGCGTCGGCGACGCACCGCAAACTGGCAACGTCGGACATAGTTCTCAGTGCGGTCTCCCAGCAAGCCATTGCCAGCATCAATTCGCAACTCAAACTCTTTCAGGCCTGTCAATCCCTGGCTTACTTCCAAACGCACGTGCCGATGTCCGTTCCGAGCCAGTACAGCGCCAGTTACTCGGTTCAGTTGACCAGCGTCCAATATTGGAACCCATCGAACGCGTCATTTGGATCCCCGGGTGTATGCACGGTTCAAAATATTGACCAGCCCGTAGAGGTAACGGTCACCGTGACGAACAACGGCCACTCCTACTCGAACAGTTTTGTCGTGGACTACCCGTTGGCCGGAGCTACGTCCCAATCGGGCGCCGGTGCGGCGGCCGGTCTTTTCTTCACGACGGCGCCCTCGACGTCGGCTTCAACGAGCATCCCTTTCGATCAACAACCAGTACTCGAAGTGGAAGACGCCGCGGGCAACGCCGTGACCACTGACCTCTCACCCGTGATCATCTCGATTCAGTCGGGCACCAGCGGAGCACTGGCCGGTTGTTCCGGCAGTGAGGATGCTGGCGTTATCACCTTCTCCGGTTGCGAATTGACGCAGGCCGGCACCTACACCCTGATGGCGACCGACGGCAACCTCGCCACGCCGCTCGCCAACGATCCGACTATCACGGTGACCGGATCCTCGACGCCGTATCTCGTCTTCACGACTGAGCCCGTGGCCGGGACGTCGGGCTCCGCATTCAGTACCGAACCCGTCATCAAGGTCTACCTCGGCGGATCGGTTGACACGTCGTGGCCGAACGGTACGCTCAACCTCGCGACGAGTGGTGGCCTCTTTGGACCGAGTTCCTGCACGACTCCGACGGTGACAAGCGGCGTCGCAGCGCTTCCGAACACCTGCACGTTCGCCGGTGGCACGTTCTACGACCCCGTGTCCAATCAGACTCTGGCTATTCCGTACACCATGTCCGCGAGCGGTATTGGTCTCATCCCGGCAACGAGCACCACGTTTAAGGTTTCCGGAGCGGGGACGGCGAGCCAATTGGTCTTCGACACTGAACCAAGTGGCGTGTCGGCGGCGAGCGCCTCAACTGCGTTCACCACGCAGCCGGTCGTCAATATCGAAGACGCCTTTGGCAACGTCGTCACCACATCGAGCGCCACCGTCACGCTCGCTCTCAACTCCAATTCGTTCAATGCATCGCTTTCGGGCTGCTCGTCCACGACGGTCAAGGGCGTCGCCACCTTTTCTGGGTGTCAACTGAACAACTTTGGCACTGGCTTCACCCTGCAGGCTTCCAGTACGGGACTACCAAGCGTGGCGAGCTCGACTTTTAACATCACTGGTCTACCGAGTTCGATGCAGTTCACAGTCCAACCGGCAGCGGGCGTTTCTGGTTCGACGTTGCCAACGCAACCTATCGTGACCATCTATGACTCGAGTGGACGGATCGTTACCGCTTCAACAACAGCGATAACCCTCACTCCATCGGGCGGCAGTTTGACGCTCTGTACGAACTTGACGCCGTATCAGGGTGTCGTCACGGTCGCCACGTGCAACTTCGCTGGGACGGTCGGTACCAGTTACACGTTGACCGCGACGCAGGGCGCCGTGACGGTCATTAGCAATCCAATCTCGCCGACCGGCGCCGGCGTGGCTACCCAGTTGGCGTTCACGACCGATCCCGTCGCGGGGGCCGCAGGCTCTACGTTGACGGTCCAACCGATTGTGAAGGTGGAAGACTCAGCGGGCAACGTCGTCCTCACGTCATCAGCCACGATCTCGCTCTCCTCAGCGCCCACCACGGGCACGCTGTCTTCGTGTGACGGCTTAACGGCGGTGTCGGGAGTCGTCAACGTGAATGACTGCGCCTTTGGCGGCGTACTCGGAACCCAGTACGCGATGACGGCAACGTCGGGCACTCTCGCGCCCGATACGAGCGCAAACTTCTCCGTGACCGGGCCTGGACCTATTGATTCGATTGTCTTAAGTGGCTGTGCATCCAATATTCAGTGGAATTCGAGTTGCACGGCAACGGCCACCGTCTACGACGCGTGGGGCAACATAGTGACGCCCTTCAATACTGGTATTACCTTTGCTCAGGTCAGTGGATCCGGCGCCGTGACCGGTCTTTCAACGGTTACGGCCGTGAACGGTGTTGCCTCGGACGTGTTGACGGGCAGCGTCGTCGGCAATCTGCAAGTGAATGCCACGGGCGCGTCGGTCGCGTCCAACTCCATCACTGTCACCGTGGTGGGGATCCCTCAGTCCGTGGCGTTCTACACGAGCTCGAGTTACGCCACTACGACGACGTCCGCCAACACGACGTACATTCCCGCTGGCTCCTACCAGACCTACGCCTTGGGTAGTGCCACCCCCCCCGGTACCATCGTCTTCGCGACCACGACGCCGTCGGTTTGTACCGTTTCCGGAACCGGTTTGGTCGCCGTTCTTTCGGCCGGAACCTGCGGTTTGACCGCTGACGCCCTCGCAACGCCTCATTACGCCGACAGCGGCACGACGCCGTTCACGCTGACCATCGCCAAAGCCAATCAGGCCGCCTTGACAGTCACTTCAACGTCCGGCACCTACCCGACCAGCGTGTCGCTCACCACCTCGGGTGGCACCGGTACCGGAGGGGTCACGTACACCGTCGTGAACGGCACAGCAACCGGGTGTTCGGTGAGCGGTGCCACGCTCAACTTCACCTCGGCGGGCACCTGTCTCGTGACTGCGACCAAGGCCACCGACACGAATTACAACGCGATCTCCTCGGCCCAGACGACGGTCACGATCGCCAAGGGCAACCAGGCCGCGCTGACGATCACGTCAACCACGGGCGCCTACCCGACCAGTGTGTCACTCACCACCTCTGGTGGCACCGGTACCGGAGGGGTCACGTACACCGTCGTGAACGGCACAGCAACCGGGTGTTCGGTGAGCGGTGCGACGCTCAGCTTCACCTCGGCGGGCACCTGTTTGGTCACCGCGACGAAGGCCTTTGACTCTGGTTACAACGCCATTTCCTCGGCCCAGACAACGGTCACCATTGCCAAGGGCAACCAGGCCGCCTTGACGATCACCTCAACCACGGGCGCTTACCCGACGAGCGTGACACTGACCACGTCTGGTGGATCGGGCTCGGGCGCCGTCAGCTACGTGCTGAATGCCGGTGGCACGGCGACTGGCTGTTCGGTGAGCGGCGCGACACTCAGCTTCACCTCGCCCGGCACTTGCTTCGTGACCGCCACCAAGGCCCTCGACACTGGTTACAACGCAATCTCCTCGGCTCAGACGACGGTCACTATCTCAAAGGGCAACCAAGCTACCTTGACCGTCTCGCCGACGACCGGTACCTACCCGACCAGCGTGACCCTCTCCACCTCAGGCGGTACGGGCACCGGTGCGGTCTCCTACGCCGTTGTGAACGGCACGGCGACTGGCTGTTCGGTGAGCGGCACGACGCTCAGCTTCGCCTCGGCCGGTACCTGCCTCGTGACCGCGACCAAGGCCTTCGACACGAATTACAACGCCATCTCCTCGGCCCAGACGACTGTGACGATCGCCAAGGGCAACCAAGCAGCCCTGACAATCACCTCAACCTCGGGAACGTTTACCGGGCTCACGCTCGCCTACTCGGGAGGCACCACCGGGGGGGCCGTCACCTACGTGGTGAACGCCGGCGGATCGGCATCAGGATGTGGCGTTTCCGGTTCGGGCCCCTACATTTTGTCGGCCACTTCCATTGGCACCTGCCTCGTGACAGCGACGATGGCCGGCACGACCGGCTACAACGCCGTCTCCTCGGTCTCGACGACGATCACGCTCGGAAAGTCCAACCAGGCGACATTGACCGTGACCTCAACGTCGGGCACAATCATGACGGCGCTCACCCTCACTGACACGGGCGGTTCCGGCACCGGACTCGACACGTTCGCCGTCGTCAATGGGACCGCCACCGGGTGCACCGTGAATGGCACCACCCCCGGTCCTTACAACTTGACCGCGACCACTTCGGGTACGTGCCTTGTGACCGCGACGTCGGCCGCCGACACCAATTACAACGTCGCCACGTCGGCCCAAACGACGGTCACCCTGTACGGAACCAAGTTGTGGTCCGGCGTAGGCGCGAACTCAACCACCGTCACGAGCCAGTCGTTTACAGCTCCCTTGGGTGAGACCGTTCTCGTCGTGGTGACCTACGAAGGATCGACTGCTCATACCTGCGCTACGCCAACGGGCAGTTCGCTCAACACGTACGTCGCGCTTGCGAACACGACGTACGACTCGACCGGTGGAAACTTCCAGTTGTGCACCTACTCCGCACAAGGCACGGGAAGCGGTGGGGCGATTACTGAGACATTTAGCGGTACCGAAGTCGCTTCGGTGATCGGCGTCATTGAAATCACTGGTGACAACAATGCCACTTTGACCCTGGCCAAGGCCACGTCGAATACCTCCTCCGCGCCATCGTTTGCCCTTACTGGGGCGCCATCCACAGGTGCGTCTGAGTTCTTGTTCGGTGCGTTGGACAACGCGTCGGGGACGCCACCGACGTGGAACGCAATAAGTGGTTTCTCGGAGTTCGCGACGGCGACAATGGGCTCGGGGTCAACGGCCTTTGAACCAATCGTCTATTTCGGCGCTCCGGCGGCGACAACCGTTACCGGTTCGACCAGCGCATCCGCGACCTGGGGCACGATCGGAATTGAGGTACTTCCGTAATGAACGCTCGAGATCGTATTCGTCGCCCGGGAACACTTTCGATCCACCGAAGTTCCGCCATTGCGCGTCTCCGTGCTCGGCGAACCGTCGGCGACAGCGAGAGCGGGAGCGTCTTGATCTTGGCGCTCGTCTACATCATCTCCGTGAGTCTGATCGTCGGAGCGTTGGCCGACTGGGCGATGAACGACCTCAACAACACCACGCGGTTCCAGTCAGCCAGTGCGTTGGACTATGCGGCGACAAGTGCGACACAGGTCGCTATTCAGAGCATCCGCTACACGCCCCTGTACTCCCAGACCAAGAACCCGCTGCTCGGAAGTTGCTGGACTCCCGCGGGCGGACAGTATCTCTCACAGCTCACAGGATTCAATGGATACGACGTGTCGGAGTGGTGCAGCACCGTGCAGAACCTCGCCAGTCCCGAGACGCGAATCGTGACTTTCTATACGTGCACGAGCCCCACGACGACTCCCGCGAATTCGGCCCAGGCTCTGGCGGACGGGAAGGCCTGCTACGCGCAGCCGTTGCTGTACGCCCAAGTGGCCTTCGACGACTACTTACCGGGGTCGACGACGCTTTCAACAACGTGTGCGGGTATC
>DATCFS010000178.1:0-2063 GCA_036509375.1 Acidimicrobiales bacterium | reverse complement strand
GGACTCTTGGGTGCCCAACGAGACCACCGACATCAAGTCCGCGCCGGCGCGCTCCTCGTACTTTGCTCGTGGAGCGCATTTATTGTGGCCGGTGCGATGTTCGTAAAGCAGTCGGAGCATTTCGCACGATCGGTTCCCCTTTCGTCACGATCGATCGCGACGTCGCTCTATGACGTTGTTGCGGTGATGGGCGTCGTGGGATCGCTCGCCGTACTCGTGGGCGCCTTCGTCGCTCTCCCGTCATTACGTTCATTCCTGCGCAATGACGGTTGGCGTCTCGTCCGTCGACGCGTGACGGCGGCGATCATCCTTGTCCTCGCGACAGTCGCGACCTTGATCGGGCTCAGGGGGTGGGCGCACGAGCTCTCCGTCGGGCAGCGCAATGGTGGCGACACCTATTACTCTCTCCTCTTTGTGGTCTTGGCACTGGTCGTCATCGCCGCGATCATCGAGTGGACAGTGGTGGCCGTCGCCGCCATTCGCCAAATGAACCTGTCACGGCGCGTCCTTCGTGTGGAAGCCCGTCTCGCGTACGCAGTTACTCTCGCAATGGTCGTCATCACTGTCGCGGTTGCTCTGTGGTGGGCGGTGGTCGGCCTGGCCGCGCCCTGGTTCTTCTACGGCGACAAAGTTGGTGGTTCTGCGTCGGCCCTCCCGCCGAACCTCGTGGTGATTATGGTTCTGATGCTGACCTCGAGTCTGAGCGGACTCTTCGGTTCAGCCAGGATTCTTCACGGGTGGCGGCGAATTTAAACGTCGAATCCGTTACTCAACAATCAGATTCAACCACACTAAGGTTCGCACTATTTCGTCCGCCGCCTCGATGGCCGACATCGCTCCGGTGTCGACGCGTACCTCGGGATGCAGCGGCGGTTCATACGGCGAATCAATGCCGGTGAAATTCTGAAGTTGCCCCGACCGCGCTTTTCGGTAGAGGCCCTTTGGGTCACGACCTTCCGCCACTTCGAGCGGGGTGTCAACGTGTACCTCAACGAAATTTCGCGGGCCGACCAGTTGACGTGCCCTGTCGCGACCATCTCGAAACGGAGAGATCGCCGCAACCAAGACAATCATCCCGGCATTGTTGAAGAGGCGGGAAAGTTCACCAACCCTCCGAATATTTTCGCGTCGATCGACGTCGGTAAATCCGAGATCGCGGTTTAAGCCGAGACGCAGCGCGTCGCCGTCAAGGTTATGCACGGGAAGACCCCGATCGAGCAGTCGCTGTTCGAGGATTGACGCGATGGTCGATTTTCCGGCACCGGAAATTCCGGTGAACCAAACGACGAACATCGTGGGTTTGGCATCGACCATACGCTCTAACGCGCTTCCGAGACGAGCGAGTGTCGCAACCGCTCAACGGTCAACACGTTCTTAAATTCCGGAGCCATGCTCATCCCGTCGTCACTTCATCTCGATTGGCGTTTCAGACTCATCTCAGAGCGCCCTAGAAAAACTATCGCAGGCAACGACCGTGTCGCGACGATGGCACGACACCGCCTTTTGAGCGAATCGCTCTTACGACCGTCTAAAGGGCTTCTTCAGCACTCGATACAGACGGGTCGGAACCGCGTTCTCGAAGTGGTCAACGCGAGCGCTCAAGTGTGTGACCTGTTCGTCCGCGAGGCCGTTGCGCTCCCAAAGAACACCATTTTCCGTCAGGAGTTCTCCGTTGCGCTTCTCCAGGGAGGCAATGTTCGCCCACGCCCAGTGCAGCGTCGTTCGTCGCTCGTCCAGCAATGGCTCCTCCCACCACCCCGGACCAGGTCCGCCGTCGCCAGTGAAGTCATCGTGACGACCTCCGAGCTCAACGACGAATTTCATCAACGCGGATGTTTCACTCGGCGCTATACCCGAATCCGTATCGCCGTTCGAGACTGCGTTGCGCTGGAGATCGGGCTGAATCGTGGAGGCCGCTTTCGCGAGGTCAACGTCGCTTGGGATCTCGCCCCACGACCGAAGGCTCTCCACGACGTTTTGGAGCGTGACCGCCGGATTCGCAATCAATTCGGCGTAGTTGCACACGTGCACACGTTGTCCCTTGAGACCCGCCAGCAGCGATC
>DATCFS010000177.1:0-17169 GCA_036509375.1 Acidimicrobiales bacterium | reverse complement strand
CGACCGGGGACCGGCCGGTCCGCGCGGCGGTCCGAACGGGCGACTGTTCGTTCACCTGCGCGTCCTACCGGACAGTCGGTTCCTGCGAAACGGCGACGATCTCCACCACGAGGCGCACATTGCCTTCACCCAGGCGGTACTCGGCGCCACGATTGAAGTCCCCACGCTTCGAGCGACGGTCAGTGTCGACGTGACGGCGGGCAGCGCCAATGGCACCGTCCACCGATTCCGCCACGAAGGAGTCGAGCACCTTCACGGCCGCGGCCGCGGCGATCTCTACGTGCACCTCATCGTCGACGTGCCGAGCGAGCTCGACGCAGCCTCGGAGGACTTACTTCGTCAGTTGGCGATGCACCGGAACGAAGCGGTCGCCGAAGCGAGCGGCGGACTGTTCCACCGTCGCAAAGCGAAGAAGTGACCCACCTCGAGTGGCCCCGTCGCGTGGCGGCGCTCGCGCAGTTTCGCGTGGACGATCCGAACGCTCCCGTCCTCGCTGACGGCGATGAACATCACTTGCGTACGGTGCTGCGCGCACGGGCCGGCGAGGAGATCGTCGTCACGAACGGCGAGGGATCGTGGTCCCTCTGCGAAGTGGGCGACCACGCGCTGCATCGCGTGACACCGGTCCACGTCGATCGGCCAACGCCCGAGACGGTCCTGTACCTCGCACCGTTAAAGGGCGACCGCAGTGAGTGGGTGATCGCGAAGGCGACCGAACTCGGTGTTCGTCGCATCGTGCCACTGATGAGCGAACGCGTCATCGTGAAGTTCAAGGGTGAAGTGCGCGAGAAGATTGTCGCGCGCTGGCGCCGGATCGCGAACGAGGCGAACGGGCAGTGCCGACGGACCTACGACGTGCTGGTGGACGAGCCCGCGCGAGTGCGTGACGTGCCGGTGACGGTTGCGGTCTGTGACTTTGACGGCGACGGCGATTGGAGCGGCGTCTCCTCGGTCGCCATTGGGCCCGAGGGCGGTTGGGCGCCCGGAGAGTGGGACGGGCATCCCCGGCTCTCGCTCGGTCCGACGGTGTTGCGCGCGGAAACGGCCGGTGTGGTCGCGGCGTCGCTACTCGCCTTTGACGCTGGTGATTGGGGATTTACCGCCGGAATGAAGCAGAGTGGGTAATGATGAGAACAACACATGAGTGATTGCCTGTTTTGCAAAATTGTCGCGGGGGAGATTCCGTCGAAGTCCGTCGCGGAGAGTGATCGGGCGTACGCGTTCTACGACATCGCTCCGCAGGCCCCGGTCCACGTGCTCGTCATCTCGAAGGAGCACATCACCAGCGCCGATGAGATCGCGAGCACCCACGGCGGCATTGTCGATGACCTGATTCTTCTCGCCCAACAGGTCGTCGAGGACGAAGGCGTGCGCGAGAGCGGCTACCGCCTGGTCTTCAACGTGGGTCCCGACGCGCAGATGTCGGTTCCCCACCTACACATGCACGTCCTCGGTGGACGTCGAATGGAGTGGCCACCCGGATGACTTTTGATGCCACGGCCCAAGAGGCCCTCACGGCGACCACCTTCGTACCCAATACGCATCTGATGGCGAGTCTGCTCGGTCCACGCGACGAACACCTGCGCGTCGTGGAGAAGTCCTTCCCCAACTCCAAGATCCGCGTCCAGGGCAACCAGATCTCGGTCACCGGTCCCGACGCCGCGAAAGTCTTGCGACTCTTTGACGAACTCGTCCTCGTCCTCGAGAGTGGACAGGGTCTCGACACGGCGAAGATCGCGCGCACCATTGACATGGTGGACGACGACCTTCGACCGAGCGAAGTACTTCGCCACGAAGTCGTGCGCAGCGCCAAGGGGAAAGCCGTTCGACCCTCGACGGCCGGACAGAAGCGCTACACCGACGCCATTGACACCTCGATCATCACCTTCGGCATTGGACCGGCCGGTACCGGTAAGAGCTACCTCGCCGTCGCCCAGGCGGTCCAGGCGTTGCACCGTCGACAGGTGCAGCGCATCGTGCTGACCCGTCCCGCCGTGGAAGCGGGGGAGCACCTCGGTTTCTTGCCGGGCGACCTCATGGCCAAGGTCGACCCCTATCTGCGCCCGCTCTACGACGCCCTGTACGACATGGTCGGCCCCGAGGGCGCGCAGCGACTCATCGCCAACGGCACTATTGAGGTGGCGCCGCTGGCCTTCATGCGCGGTCGCACGCTCAACGACTCCTTCATCATCCTCGACGAGGCCCAGAACACGACGCCTGAGCAGATGAAGATGTTCCTTACGAGGATCGGCTTTAACTCGAAGGCCGTGGTGACGGGTGACGTGACCCAGGTCGACCTCAACGGCAAGCACAGTGGCCTCGCCACCATCGAGAAGATCCTGTGGAACGTGGAGGGGATTAGTTTCATCCACCTGAGCGCGAAGGACGTCGTGCGCCACCGCATCGTCGCCGACATCGTCGCCGCCTACGACCAACACGAGTCATGAGCATTGACATCTACGCAGCCGACGAGCAGCACGACGAGACCATCGACCTCGAACGCTGGGTGGCGCTCGCGAACGGAGCGTTGACCGACGAGGGAGTGCGCGGTCTCGCGGAAGTCTCACTGATTTTTCTCGACGAGCCGACCATCGCCGCACTCAACATGCAGTTCATGGGCCACGATGGCCCGACTGACGTCCTCAGCTTCCCGATTGACAACGAGCCGGAACCAACCGGTCGCGTCCCCGACGCCGGCGGGAGTGGTCCCGGAGAGTCGCCGATGCCCGAGATTCCCCAACTGGTCGGCGACATCGTCATCTGTCCGGCCGTGGCCGCGCGCAACGCCGTGGAACACGAGGTCACGTTCGACGACGAGATTGCGTTACTCGTCGTGCACGGCGTCCTGCACTTGCTCGGTTGGGACCACGTCGTCGACGAGGAGGCCGAGCGGATGGAGGCGCGCGAGCAGGCGCTGCTGGCGCGCCACTACCGAAAGCCCCCCTCGTGATCGCCGCCTCGTGGTCGATGAGCGACACGTACCTCAGCATCACGGTCGCCGCTCTGTTGGTTCTGTCGGGATTCTTCGCAATCGCCGAGACGTCACTCGTGCGCATGAACAAGTCGCGGGCCCGGTCCCTGCGCGATCAAGGTCGACACGGCGCGAAGGCGCTCGTCGAACTCTCCGAGTCACCGGAGAAGTTCCTCAATACGATCCTCCTGCTCGTCCTTATCTGTCAGTTGGTCTCCGCGACTATGGTCGGCGTCTTGGCCGGTCGACTGTTCGGCGCCGCCGGACTGTTCGTGGCGACCGTCGGCGAAGTGGTCGTCATCTTCGTCATCTTTGAGGCCATTCCGAAGAACTACGCGGTGCAACATCCCGACAGCGCGGCCCTCACCGCCGCGCCAATCGTTCGACGGATCTTGAAGTTTTGGCCCATCAAGTGGATATCGACGTTCCTGCTCTCCATTGCCGACACCGTCATCGGCTGGTTCGGACCGACCGGGCGCTCGTCGCGCGTCACCGAATCCGAGGTGTTGGCCATGGCCGACGTCGCCCACGAGGACCGGGCCATTGAGTCCGAGGAGCGCAACTTCATCCACTCGGTCATCGAGTTCGGCGACACCATCGTGCGTGAAGTGATGGTCCCACGCATCGACATGGTGGATATCGCTGACAACCAAACAATCCGCCAAGCGCTGGATCTCTCGATCGAGTCGGGCCGCTCACGCCTTCCGGTACTGGGAGAAGGCGTCGACGACGTCGTCGGCATCGTGAACCTGCGTCACCTGGCCGCACTGGTCGCCAACGGCTCGGGCGAGGAGTTGCTGCGTGCACACATGGGAGCGGCCCACTTCGTCCCCGAAACCAAGCGCGTGGCCTCGCTTCTGACTGAGATTCGTCGAGCGAAGACGCACCTCTTCGTCGTCGTTGACGAATACGGCGGCACCGCGGGGCTCGTGACCCTGGAGGACATCCTCGAGGAACTCGTGGGCGAGATCACGGACGAGTCGGACCCGACCGTTGACGACAGTGACGACGTGAGGACGATCGAGCACGGTCTGGAACTGTCCGGGCGCCTCAACATCGACGACGCCAACGTCGAATACGGACTGGCACTGCCCAAGGACGGATGGGACACCATCGGCGGACTGGTCATGGACTTGGCCGGCGGCGTCCCCGAGGTTGGCGACGTCTACTCCACGCGGCACTACCGGCTGACGGTGTTGCGCCTCGACGGTCGACGCGTGGAAGAGGTGCTCGTCGAGCCCCTCGTGGCCGTCACGTGACCTACTCCGGATTCGCGGCCATCATCGGTCGCCCCAACGTTGGCAAGTCGACGCTCCTCAACCAAGTCGTGGGCACCAAGGTCTCCATCACGGCGGCCTCGCCCAACACGACACGTCAGGCGATTCGTGGCATCCTCACCGAAGAGGACGTGCAGATCATCTTCGTGGACACGCCCGGCATCCATCGTCCCAAGACGACACTCGGTGGACGACTGAACGACACGGCGCGCGCCGCCGCCGACGGTGTCGACGTCATTCTCGCGGTCATCGAGGCCAGTTCGTCGATTGGTCCGGGCGACCGCAACGTCCTGACGACGATGCTGCAGAACGCCCGCAGCCCCAAGGGCCCGTTGCCGTGCGTGGTGGTGAACAAGATGGATAAGGCCGGGCGCGACTCGGTCGTTGCTCAATTAGTCGCCGCCACCGAGGCCGTCGCCGAACTGGCCGCCGAACTGAACTTGGACGGCGTCACCGAGCGCGTTGAATACTTTCCCGTGTCGGCCAAGACCGGCGAGGGAACCCAGGCGCTCATTGACTACGTGAAGAGGGCCATGCCCGAATCGCCGTTCCTCTTTCCCGAGGACGAAGTCTCTGACGTTCCCGAAGCCATGTGGGTTGCCGAACTCGTCCGCGAACAGTTGGTGCGAAAGACGAAACAGGAGTTGCCGCACTCCATCCACTGTCGAGTGATCGAGTTTGAATGGCCGCACATTCTCGTGGAGATCCTCGTGGAACGAGAGTCCCAGAAGGGGATGGTCATTGGCAAGGGAGGTCAACTGCTGAAGGACGTCGGCATCGCCGCTCGTCGACAACTTCCCGAAGGATGCTTCCTCGAGTTAAAGGTCTCCGTCGAGCCAGGTTGGCAGAAGCGCGACGACACCCTCGACCGGTTCGGGTACTAGATCCGGCTCGGCGAGGAGCAGCCGCTGACCGCGTCGCCAGTGGCGCACGCTGATGAAGACAATGAGCAACATAACGCCGACCGCGATGATGCCGAGGCCGTCGGTGGGCACGCCGACGTACTTCAGACCACTCAAGAGCACGACGCCGGTGATGACGCGGCGAAGCAGGTAGCCGTTGGAGCGGCTCGACAGGAGTGATCCAACGATGACGGCGGGCACGCTGCCGATGATGATTGACGTCGTGAGCGAGAAGTCGACGTGGCTGAAGAGCAACGTGCCGAGCGTGGCACTGAGCGTCAGTGGCAGCGACTGCGTAAGGTCGGTGCCGACCAATTGACTGTTGCTGAGCGTCGGATAGACCATCACTAAGAGCACGAGGATGAGCGACCCCGCGCCGACCGAGGTGAGACCGACCATGAAGCCGCCCACGATGCCGATGGCGATGGTCGGCAGTGGCCGTGCCGTGGCGAGCTCCAGACCCGAGGGCGGTGCTTCGACGAACACCGAGCGGTAGAAGATTGCCAGCGCGCCGATGATGAGCGCCGAGCCGAGCAGAATCTGCAAGCGATGCTCGGCGAGCACGCTCTGGCCGAGCAGGTGCATGACGTAGGTACCGGCGAAGGCGGCGGGCACCGATCCTACGCAGAGGTACTTCACGATGTCGTTGTTCACGGTCTTTCGTCGCCAGTGAATGGCGACACCGGCCGGCTTCATGAAGAGGGCGGCCATGAGGTCCGAGGCAATGGCGGCCGACGGCGTGACGCCGAACAGCAGTACGAGCATGGGCGTCATGAGCGCACCACCACCCATCCCAGTGAGGCCGACGAGGAGTCCCACGACGGCGCTGCCGAGGACGATATAGAGGTCAATGCTCAACGCGACTCCAATACACTTATGCTAGTGAATAAGTAGTTTATTCGAAATCCAGGGCAGAATGCCGTTTTTGCCACCGAGTCAACGAACTAGGGGACTTTCGCGCAGTTCGCGAAGGAAGGCGTGTACCTGGGCCTTGTCGCGCGTCCGTCTCATCGCGGGCAGTTTCTTGAACATCGCCGAGCGGTAACTCGACTGGGCGAGGCGAGTGTCGAGGACGGCCACGACGCCCCGGTCGGTGTTGTTGCGGATGAGACGACCCACGCCCTGGGCGAGCAACATCGTCGCGCGCGGGAGGTCGACCTCGTAGAACGGTCGCTCCGATTTGGCTCGACGGGCCTCGGCGAGGGGATCGTTGGGTACGGCGAAGGGCAATCGGTCAATCGTGACCAGACTGAGTGAGTGGCCCGGCACGTCAATGCCCTGCCAGAAACTCGTCACGGCGAAGAGGCTCGCCTCGGCGTTGTCACGGAACTCCTCGATGATGCGCTGGCGTGACAGCGTTCCCTGCACGAGCACGGTCGTGTCCAGTCGAGGTTCCACGGCCTCGGCGACGCGGTTCATGACGGCGCGATTGGTGAAGAGCGCCAACGTGCGACCCCCGGCCGCGCGAATGAGTTCGACGAGTTCTTCGATGATCGCGGCCTCGGCGCTCGGTTCGTTTCGCCCGGGAAAGCCGTCGGGCACGTAGAGGAGGGAATTGGCTTGATAGTCGAAGGGACTGTCGAAGCGCTCAATAGCCGTACCGTCGAGACCGAGACTCTTGGGCAGGGTGTCCGGGATTGTGGCACTGGTGAGAATGGCGGTCACCGATCCCCACAGGTCGTCGCGTAACCGCGGACCGACGTCCACCAGCGAGATCTCCACGTCGACTTCGCGGTCGCGTTTGGAGAGGAATAGCAGCTCGCCGTCGCGAACGCGGTTGACGCGCGCGAGATCGTTGGCGAGGTGGATCGCCGGGCCCAGGGCACGGATCTTGCGCGCTTCGTTGTCGGAGCCGCCCGGTTCGAGCGAGCGCAGACCCTCGACGAGCGCGGTCACGAGCTCGTTGGCGCGACCCAATTCGCGCACGCAGTCCTCGGCGAGACCCGTGAGCGCACCGCTGTCGTACTGCGCCTGCAGCGAAAGCGCAAACCGGTCGGCGACCGAGACGAGTTCCAGTGCGCGCTCGTTGAACGAGGAGTCGAGGAGGGGACGGGCCACGCCGGCCAGTGCGCGCAGGCGCGTCGCGTTCAGCGACGTGCCGAGGAGTGACGCGAAGATGTCAACGATCTCGTGGGCCTCGTCGAAGACGACGAATTCGTGGGCCGGCAACAACATCGAGCCCGACGCAATGTGACTCGCGTAGAGGTGGGTGTTCACAATGAGGATCGACGACTCCGCGGCGCGGTCCTTCGCCAATTCAGCGAAGCAGTTCTGACCTTGGGGGCAGTTCGTTCGGTGCAGGCACTCCTGGGGCGTCACGGAGAGACCGCGCCAGGCGCGGTGGTCGACTTCGAACGGCAGTTCGTCGCGGTCACCGGTCTCGGTCTCGTTCGACCAGCGAAGGATGCGACGCATCTGGTCGGCGACGCCCCTGGGCACATCGGATCCGTCGTCGAAACTGAGTTGCGCGGCGCCACTGACACTCTGGATTCGGTTCCGACAGATGTAATTCTGCTTGCCCTTCAAGACCGCGACCCGCACGCCCTTGGCGTGCTCGGCGACGGTCGGTGCATCTTTCTGCGCCAACTGGTCCTGCAGATTCTTGGTCGCCGTGGCGATGACGACACGTTGTCCCGACATGACGGCCGGTATCAAATAGGCCAGTGACTTGCCGATGCCGGTACCGGCTTCAATGACCGTCGTCTGGCGCCGAGAGAGGGCCGCCGCAACCGCCCGGACCATTGCGCGCTGCCCGTCGCGGCTCTCGCCACCACCGGGTAGGTCGTGGGTGATGAGGTCGAGGAGCGCTAACGCACGTTCGGCGTCGATGTCGACAACGTCGTCGTCGAGTTGCACACCTCGTTCGTCGTCTGGTTCGACGTAGGCCGTTTCCTCGTCGGGATCGAAACTCTTCACTGTTCGACCTTACGGTTTTTGCTGAAAGAACTCTTAAAGCGAGGAAGTAAGTTTCTTACGTGCCCGATCCCCGTCCGACTCCGATTCCCCCGTCCCTCGACGGGGGAACCATTCCGAATCACGTGGCCATTGTGATGGACGGCAACGGTCGTTGGGCGCAGCGTCAGGGCCTTCCGCGAACGGTCGGTCACGGGGCCGGCGAGGTGAGTCTCCTCGACACGACCTACGGCGCACTGTCACTGGGCGTGCGCGTGCTGACCGTCTACGCCTTTTCAACCGAGAACTGGCGTCGCCCTATCGACGAGGTCCGCTACCTCATGAACTTCAACAGCGGTCTGTTGCAACGCCGACAACACGAACTCCACGAACAGGGTGTACGAATCACCTTTTCCGGACGGCGCGACTGGCGCGTACCGAAGAAGGTGTTGAAGAACATGGAGAGCGCCGAGTCGCTCACGGGCTCCAACAAGGCCATGGTGCTCAACATTGCCTTTAACTATGGTGGTCGGGCCGAGATCGTTGACGCGGTGACGCGACTGGTGGCCGACAAGGTACCGCCCAACAAGATTGACGAGAAGGCGTTGCGCAGTCGGCTCTACCACCCCGAACTGCCCGACCCCGATCTCGTCATTCGTACATCGGGGGAGTACCGAATCTCCAATTTCCTGCTCTGGGAGATGGCCTATTCGGAGTTGGTCTTCACCGACGTGCTCTGGCCGGACTTTCGACGTGAACATCTCTTCGAAGCGGTCGAGGAGTTCCAACAGCGCGAGCGTCGCTACGGAGGTCTCGATAAGTGACGATGACCCGTACGATGATCGTGGTCGCCACACTCTTCTACCTCTTCCTGTGGGTGCTCGTTGGTCGAGGCGACAGTCAAGTTCTCCCAATCGTCGTGATCCCGGCCGTCCTCGCGGTCATGATTGCCCTCGGCGTCGCGTTGAATAGATACATGGGACTTACGCCGCGCAAGCAGCACTTCGACGATCGTCACGACGAGACGGAGCAGTGAAGGAGTTTCGCGACGACGCGGTCGTGCTGAGGACCTACAAATCCGGTGAATCGGACCGGGTGGTCGTCCTCTGGACGGAGCACCACGGCAAGGTCCGCGTGCTCGCCAAGGGAATTCGAAAGTCCTCCAGTCGCCTCGGTGGCAACTTGGAGACCCTCGCCTACGTGAACGTCGACCTCGTGAAGACGCGTGGCGAGTTCTACATTGCGCGCCACGTCGCGCACCGCGAGCGACTCACGACGCTTCGTTCGTCGTACGCGAGGATCAACGCCGGCTACGCCGTCGTCGAAGTTGTGGACGCCGTGCCGTCCGACGACGTTGCCGACGAGGGCATCTTCGACTTACTGACCAGGGTCCTCTTGACGCTCGACGACGAATCGTTCAACCCCGCCCTCGTGCCGGCCTCGTTCTACTTCAAACTCCTCACGCTTGACGGGTCGGGACCGGTCGTCGAGGTCTGCGTCAACTGCGAACGAAGCGTCGCGCTCGTCGCCTTCGACGCCGCGGTGGGCGGCACACTCTGCGCCGACTGTCGTTCCGGTGTCTCACTGTCGCGTGACGGACTGGAGCTGATTCGACGAATCGTGGGCGGCGACCTCGCCGCCGTCCTGCGCGAGGAGTCGCCGGCCGGCGCCGGTGAGGTCATGGCAATCGCGCTCGACTCCATCGAGGCCCACTTCGGCAAGCGGCTTCGCGCCTCACGCTCCACGGCGCCCCTCGCCCCCCTTTCGCCCCTGCAGCGTTCATGAGCCCCTTCGGCGTCTACGTGCACGTGCCGTTTTGCGCGCACCGTTGCGACTACTGCGCATTCGCGACGTACTCGGACCGCGACCAACTGATGGATGAGTACGTCGAGGCGGTGATCCAGGAGATCACGTGGGCGACGGAGGAGGGACTGCCGGAGGCCACGTCGGTCTTCTTCGGTGGCGGCACGCCGTCGCGACTGGAGGCGTCACAGCTCCTTCGCATCCTCGATGCCATACCCCGCTCCGACGACGCCGAAGTGACCGTCGAATGCAATCCCGAGGACGCCACTCTCGAACGGTTGCTGGCGTACCGCGCCGGGGGCGTCAACCGCATGAGCTTCGGCGTGCAGTCAACACAACCGGCGGTGTTGGCGGACCTCGGTCGACGCCACGGCACCATGGCTCACGAAGCGGTGTCGCGAGCGGTGACGCTGACCGGCTTTGACAACTGGAACATGGACCTCATCGTCGGATCGCGCGCCGAGTCATTGACCGACGTGGCGCACACCTTGGAGGATCTGCTGGGACTGGAGAATCCTCCGCCGCACATCAGTTGTTACGTGTTGACGGCCGAGGCCGGCACGCCGCTCGGTGATGATAAGAGTCGCCATCCCGACGAGGACCAGTCGGCCGACGCCTACGACCTCGTCGGGAAAGTGTTGGGGGCCAATGGCTATCAGTGGGAGGAGATCTCCAACTGGGCGAAACCGGGCCACGAGTGTCGACACAATCACGTCTACTGGGACCAGGACGACTACGTCGGATTCGGATCGGCCGCTCATTCGCACCGCGGCGGACGACGGTTCTGGAACGTGCGTACTCCTGATCGCTACATCGCCATGGTGCGCGGCGGAACTCGACCACTGGGCGGCGACGAGCAGCTGGACGAGGAGACGCAACAGTTCGAACGAGACTCGCTGGCGCTTCGCACGTCGCGCGGCGTGCCGGTCGAGGCGTTCGACTCACTCGCCGAGATTGCTCATCTCGTGGACGTCGAGAACGGTCGGGTGACGCTCGCCACCAACGGGCGCCTGCTCGCGAACCAGGTGATCATCCGCTTAAAGAGCGCGGAGGCGTCCAGTAACATCGCTTGATGGACAGTGCCCCGATCAGCGACCCCGAAATACTGGAAAAGGTCACGAATCTCGCCAAACGGCGCGGTTTCATCTTCCAATCGGCCGAAATCTACGGCGGCTTCCGTTCGACCTACGACTACGGCCCCTTGGGCGTCAACATGTTGCGCAACGTCAAGCAGGCGTGGTGGCGCTCGATGGTGCAACTGCGCAGCGACATCGTGGGTCTCGACGCCGCGATTCTCGGACCGCCGGCAATTTGGGCCGCCTCCGGTCACCTCGAGACGTTCACCGACCCGCTCGTCGACTGCAAGAAGTGCAAGGAACGTTGGCGCGAGGACAAGATCAACGGCGTGTGCCCGAACTGTGGTTCGACCGAGTTCACTGAGCCGCGGGCCTTCAACCTCATGTTCAAAACCCAGGCCGGTCCCGTCGAGGGAGAGGGCGCCACGGCCTACCTGCGACCGGAAACGGCACAGGGCATCTTTACGAACTTCGCCAACGTGCTCTCCACCATGCGCCGCAAGCCGCCCTTCGGCGTGGCCCAGATCGGCAAGTCCTTTCGCAACGAGATCACGCCGCAGAACTTCGTGTTTCGCACTCGAGAGTTCGAACAGATGGAGATGGAGTACTTCGTGCCCCCGGCCGAGGCCGAGGAGTGGTACCGCTACTGGGTGAAGGCCCGCTACGACTGGTACGTCGACCTCGGTATTCCCGAGGAGCAACTGCGTCTGCACGAACACGCCAAGGAGGACCTCTCGCACTATTCGAAGGGCACCACCGACGTCGAATTCGCCTTCCCCTGGGGTTGGGACGAATTAGAAGGTGTCGCCAACCGGGGTGACTACGACCTCACCCAGCACGCCAACGCGTCGGGCGTCAGTCTCGACTACTTCGATCAGGCGAGCGGCGAGCGGTACCGGCCCTACGTCATCGAGCCGGCCGCCGGTGCCACGCGCGCCATGATGGCCTTCCTCATGTCGGCCTATTACGAGGACATCATCGAGGGTGAGACGCGCACGGTCCTTCGTCTCGACTGGCGACTCGCGCCGTATCAGGTCGCGGTCTTACCGCTGTCGAAGAAGCCCGAACTCGAGGGCGTCTCCCAAGAGGTGCTCGATATCCTTCGACCACACTTCATGTGCGACTACGACGTCACGCAGTCGATCGGTCGCCGCTACCGCCGTCAAGACGAGGTCGGTACGCCCTACTGCGTCACCGTCGACTTCGAGACGTTGAACGACCGCGCCGTCACCGTACGCGACCGCGATACCACGACCCAGGTGCGCGTGAAACTCGACGAACTGCTCAGTCACGTCCACCAACAGTCCGGCCAGCGCTAGGCGTGGTGGGCGACCGGCGCGGACTCCAGTTCGGCTCAGTCGCCGAACAGTACGACGCGTATCGGCCCTCTCCTCCGGACGTTGCCCTTGAACTCCTCGGCGACGGTGCGGGCACGAAGATTCTCGAGGTGGGTGCCGGCACCGGACTGTGGACGAGGTTCCTCGTCGAACACGGTTTCAGCGTGACGGCCGTCGAACCGGACGTCGACATGATCGCGATTCTGCAACGGCGAAGTCCCACCGTACGGGCCCTACCCGGTTCGGCGGAAGCCCTACCGGTGGAGGATGATTCCTTTGACGCGGCGCTCGTGTCGTCGGCGTGGCACTGGTTTCGTCAGCCCGACGCGACGACCGAGATCGCGCGCGTCGTGCGTGATGGGGGACTGCTCTTCGTTCTTTGGAACGGCTTCAGTCGCGACGTACCGTGGGTTGAGTCACTGACCGAACTTCGCGAGAGCCCGAACGACGAACACCGTCAGCCGCGAGGGTGGTCGGCTGACTTCTCGAACGAAAGTCCCTTCACCGTGGTGCGTGAAGTTGAGTGCAACTGGATCTGGCCGCGAACGATCGATCAGGTGATCGCCCTCTTTGGGACCTACTCGGGTTCGATCGTTCGCGGTGACGGCGCCCGTCGGGCAATGGAGGAGAAACTTCGCAGTCGACTCGTGGGCCACGTGCACAGCGGCGTCGTGGACGTGGCGATGACAATCCGGGGAACGATTGGACGTCGCAAGAACCGAAACTAATGGATCGAGCTGGATTCGCGGTGTCGCCGCTCAGTCAGGGGGCCGAGGCGGAATCGAATAGGTCACTTGCGCCTTCGCGACGAGATCGGTTGAGTCCCGCGAAAAAATGGCGACGTCGACGACGGCCAAGCGCTTGCCGAGTTTCAACAGTGTCGTTCTCGCCATCAAGTCGGTGAGCGCAGGTTTGCGAAGGAAATCGATGTGCAGACTTGTCGTGACGGCCAACACGACCGGACCGATCTGCGACATGATCGCGACCCACGCCGATGTGTCAGCGAGCGACATCATGACCGGCCCCGCAACGGTGCCGCCGGGCCGACCGTGTCGGTCCGTGATGGGGTAGCTGACGAGTACGTGGTCGTCCGTTACTTCTTCAACGCGCGGCACGTCCGAATCAGGGAAGCCTCCCTGAAGAATTAACTGCAACTCTTCGACACCGAGAACCGGCACGACTTACTACGCGGCCCTTCGGAAGCGATTCACCGCGAGCGGTGCCAGGAAGGCGACGAGCGCCACCGACCACAACAGTGAGACCCACACGGAGTCACCGACCGGTTGGCCGAGCATGAGCGCCCGCACCGCGTCGGCCGTTTGACTGACGGGCTGATTATTCGCGAAGGGACGCAGCCACCCGGGGAGGCGTAGCAACTGGACGAAGATGACCGAGGCGAACGTCAAGGGAAAGATCAGGGGGAAGGTCATGGCCTGGGCCGTCTCGGAGTTCGGCGCGGCGAGCCCCACGAAGGCGAAGCCCCAGGAGAGGCAGTAGGCGAAGACGAGCATCACGAGGCAAGCGGCGATGTAGTCGACGAAACCACCTTGCGGACGAAAGCCCACGGCGAAGCCGACGCCGGTAATGATGATCAACACCATGACGTTGCGCGCCGTGTCGGCGATTGTTCGCCCACCCAGTACCGCCATCCGGGCCATGGGTAGGGCCTTGAATCGTTCGATGAGACCGCGCTGCAAGTCTTCGGCCAGGCCGATCGCCGTGCTTACTGAACCGAAAATCGTTGTTTGCACGAGGATGCCCGGCACGAGGTAGTTCACGTACGTCGTGCCCCTGATGGGAATCGCGCCACCGAAGACGTAGCGAAACAACAGCACGAACATTACCGGTTGGATCATGGCGAAGACAACGGCCGTCGGAATTCGGAAGAGGGCGAGCAGGTTTCGACGCGCCAGCGTCAACGTGTCACTAATTGCCCATCGAATTGACGTGTGTTGCGACTCGTCGCTCGTGTACTTCACCGCGGTGACGGTCATACCTTCGCCTTTCGTCGAGCGCGTCGGCCGCCGGTGTCCCCGGACTCGGTGGTCGCGGGTTCCTCAGCCTTGTGGCCGGTCAAGTTCAAGAACACGTCGTCGAGACTCGGTTCACGAAGTTGCAGGCCGACGAGCACCGTTCCGGAGGCGTCGATACGCCGTAGTGCGTCCGCGGCGGCCGCCGGCCCACTATCAACCGTCAGTTCAATAACGGTTCCGTCCACATTTGGTGCCTTCGATGACAGATCAGCAATGAGGCCGGCCGCCACGCTCGCGTGTTCCGTCGAACCAAATGTCAACACCAGCACGGTGTTGCCGAGGCGACTCTTCAGTTGCGATGAGGTTCCCTCGGCAATGATCTTGCCGTGATCGAGGACGACCAGTTGCTTACACAGTCGATCGGCCTCTTCGAGATACTGCGTCGTGAGCAGTACCGTCGTGCCGCCCTCCACCAATCCCTCGATGATGGCCCAAAGGTCTTGACGGCTTTGAGGGTCCAGACCGGTCGTCGGCTCATCGAGGAAGAGAATGGGCGGATTTGCGACGAGTGCCGCCGCCAGGTCCAGCCGCCGGCGCATGCCACCCGAATAGGTCTTGGCCAATTTGTTACCGAAATCGGCGAGTCCGAACTCTGCCAGCAGTTCGCGTGATCGCGTGATCGCGTGTGGCTTCGCCATGTGATTCAAGAAGCCCACCATCCGGAGATTTTCAAAACCGGTCAGATTCTCGTCAACGGCGGCGAACTGGCCGGCGAGGCCAATGTGTCGACGCACCTGACCGGGTTGTTTCACGACGTCGAACCCGGCGACCGTCGCCACTCCTTCAGTGGGGGAGAGGATCGTTGACAGGATGCGAACCATCGTCGTTTTTCCCGAACCGTTGGGACCGAGGAGGCCGAATACCTCTCCCGTGGGCACGCGAAGCGTGACGTCATCCAGGGCCCGGAAACTCCCATCGTGAAAGGTGCGAACAATATTGGTGGCCTCGACGGCGAACTCCGACATGGGCAGGAGTTTAGGTCGTCCTTATCGTGCGCTTGCTCCCGTTCCAAGACAGAACCGGTACCTTCTCTCTATGGCCATATCGGAGAGTGAGATCGCGCAGGTCCGTGCGGCGACCGACATCGTGGCACTCATCACCGAAACCGTGGCCCTCAAGAAGTCCGGGCGCCGCTGGACCGGACTGTGCCCCTTTCACGGTGAAAAGACGCCGTCGTTTTCGGTGAACGCCGAGGAGGGTCGCTACTACTGCTTCGGTTGTCGAGCCAGTGGCGACCAGATTACGTTCGTGCGCGAAATTCAACACCTCGACTTCATTGACGCGCTGCGACTGCTCGCCGACCGTGCCGGAATCGAACTCCACGACGACGCCAACGCCGGCCCCGCGAGAAAGGACCGTCAGGAGGCCCTCGCGGCGATGGAGAAGGCCGTCGAGTGGTACCACGAACGACTCCTCACCGGTCCCGATGCGCGCGGCGGCCGGGAATACTTGCGGTCGCGCGGCATCAGTGGCGACGTAGCGCGTCAGTTCAAGCTCGGTTGGGCACCCGACGAGTGGGACGGACTGGCCAAGTCGCTCAAATTCCCCGAGAAGGTACTGCTCGCCACGGGACTCGGCTTCGTCAATAAGGGCGACCGCCGTCAGGACGCCCTGCGAGCGCGCATCATCTTTCCCATCTTCGATCCCGGCGGCAAAGCAATCGCGGTGGGCGGGCGCGTCTTGCCACCGCCCTTCGGTGCGGCTCCTCGACCGGACGGACGCGTCGAGGCCAAGTACAAGAACAGTCCCGAGACGTCGATTTACTCCAAACGTCGAACGCTCTACGCGCTCAACTGGGCGAAGGATGACGTCATCAAGTCCGACGAGATCATTGTGTGCGAGGGCTACACCGACGTCATTGCCTTCTTCGCCGCCGGTATGCCACGAGCCGTCGCGACCTGTGGCACGGCGCTCGGCGAAGAGCACTTCAAGACCATGAAGAATTTCGCCAAACGAATTGTGCTGGCCTACGACGCGGACAAGGCCGGTCAGTCGGCCGCCGCTTCGGTGTATCAGTGGGAGCGTCAAAACGAAGTCGACGTGTTCGTGGCCCGTCTACCAAAGGGCAGCGATCCCGCCGAACTCGCGCAACGCGACCCTGAAGCGTTGCGATCGGCGATCAGCGGTGCGGTGCCGTTCCTTCGTTTCCGTCTCGACCGAGTCCTCGACAGTGCCAATCTCGCCACGGCCGAGGGTCGCGGTCGCGCGGCCGAACACGCGATGGTGGTGCTCGCCGAGCATCCGAGTGACCTGGTGCGGGACACCTATTTGATGCAAGTCGCCGACACCCTTCGTTTGGAGCCCACGTTGCTCCGTCCTCGGGTCGCCGAACTCGTTCGCAACCCAACGCAACGCGTTGCGAACGAACCACCACCACCCATTGAGCGCAGTCAACTGAGCGCGACGAGAACGCCCATGCCCCGTCCGGGCCTCGAAGCACTGCGACTGCGCGTCCACTTTCCTCACGATGTGAAGGACCGGTTGGTGGCGCCCTATTTTGTGAACGAAGTGCAACGCGAGATCTTCGAAGGACTGTCGAGTGAGAAGTCACTCTCCGAAGTGGTCGACGAACTGCAACGCCGGGGTGAGGAGGAGGCGTCACAGGTTCTCAGCCAACTCGCCGTTGATGACCTCGACCGCGACTACACCGTGGAAGACGTGACGGCCGTGGTGGCCCAACTCATCCGCCGCGCCGTGAGTGAGGAAATGAAGAACGTGGAGCGAGACCTTCGAGAGGGTCGCATGACTCCCGACGTGGCCGACGTGACAGTGCGCGACGTGAAGGAACGACTCGTGCTCCTCGACGGCGACCAGGGCGAGATCGCCGAGCGAGAGTTGCGTGACTGGCTCGTCGAACGTTCCGCCGCTCGGTTGACGT
>DATCFS010000176.1:0-6360 GCA_036509375.1 Acidimicrobiales bacterium | reverse complement strand
TCGAACCAGACGGCGGACGACAGGGACGCGAGGACGCCCGCGACGCGAGTTCCCGAGATAGCCACGCCCGCAATGACGACCACCATGGAGAGCGCCGCCGCAGTGCTCGCGAAGGTGCCTCGGACGGGCACCAGCGCGAGTGCGACGACGAAGGGCGCGACGAGTGCCGCGATATCCGAGACTCGAGACCGATTGGTACGAAGGACATCAACCATCACTCCCCCTCACCGTAAGTGAACAACGCTTCGAACGCTCGCGTTGACACGTGACGATGTCGGGGGCACCCGGGGGGACGAGTGGCCCGCGACACCGCGAGTTGAGAAGGGTCCTCGTGGTCATTTCTCCAATTTCGCGAGACCTTCGTTCAGTTGCAGAACGTCGATGTAGCTACTGCCGAGAAATCCCAGTTCGGCCGAGTGCGACTGGCTCTTGATGAGGGTCCGGAGTTGTGACGGTGAGATGCCGGTGGCCTTGGCAACCATTGGGATCTGCACGGTCGCGTCGAGCGCCGAGATGTCCGGGTCGTAACCACTGCCCGACGTCGTAACCAGGTCTACGGTCGGGTTGACACCGAGTGCGTGCCAGTACTTAATCAGGGCATGCGTGTTCTTAATGAGCGTTCCGGAGTGCGGTCCCAAGTTGGTGGCGCTGGACTCGCCAGAGAAACCGTTCGCCACTAAGGGATTGTCGCCGCCCGAGATGCCGTTGGCCTTGCTTGCAGCGTAGGGGCCAGTGTCGTCGGGACGTCCGTGGAACCATTTGGGACTGGACCAATTCTGCCCGATCAACGTCGACCCGTTGGCCGTGAGCGACCCATTCGCCTTATAGGGGAAGAGCACTTGGGCGACGCCGGTGCCGGCGAAGGCGTAGATGAAGCCGAAGAAGACCATGCAGATGATGGCAAAAACGAGCGAGCGGCGAAGATGAATAAGCATCAGCGTCTCCTTTTAGTAGGCGTGCAACGCGACGAGCACGAGGTCGATGAGTTTGATGAAAATGAACGGCAAGATGATGCCGCCAACGCCGTAGATCCAGACGTTGCGCCGAAGGATTGCCGCCGAGCCGGTTGCTCGGAACTTCACGCCGCGTAGCGCCAGCGGGATGAGCGCAATGATGACGAGCGCATTGAAGATGACGGCCGACAGCACGGCACTTTGCGGACTGTGCAGGCGCATGATGTTGAGGGTGTTCAGTTGCGGGTAGGCCACCACGAAGAGCGCCGGAATGATCGCGAAATACTTCGCGATGTCGTTGGCGATCGAGAACGTGGTGAGTGACCCGCGGGTGATGAGGAGCTGCTTGCCGATTTCGACGACGTCAATCAACTTGGTGGGGTTGGAGTCGAGGTCGACCATGTTGCCGGCCTCTTTTGCGGCGGTCGTGCCGGTGTTCATCGCGACGCCCACGTCGGCCTGCGCCAGGGCCGGGGCGTCGTTCGTTCCGTCACCGGTCATCGCGACGAGCTTGCCGCCCTCCTGCTCCTTCTTGATCAGCGCCATCTTCGCCTCAGGCGTCGCCTCGGCGAGGAAGTCGTCGACTCCGGCCTCTTGGGCAATGGCTGCCGCGGTGAGCGGATTGTCACCGGTGATCATGACGGTGCGAATGCCCATCAGACGCATCTCGGCGAACTTTTCCTTGATGCCCTGCTTCACAACGTCCTTTAACTCAATAACACCGAGGACGTCGCTGCCGTCGGCGACGACGAGCGGAGTTGAACCGGCGCGCGAGACTCGCTCCACAATGGCGTCGAGGTCGCCGGGCACCGCGCCACCCGCTTCGGTGACCCATCGCTTGACGGAGTCGCCGGCGCCCTTGCGGATTTGCCGGGCGCCGATATCGAGTCCCGACATGCGAGTCGTCGCGGTGAAGGGCACGAAGACGTGCTCCGCACCGAGGTCGCGCTCACGAATGTTGAACTTCTCCTTGGCGAGCACGACGATCGAGCGCCCTTCGGGCGTCTCGTCGGCGAGAGAGGCCAGTTGGGCCACGTCAGCCAACTCCTGCTCGCTGTGTCCACCAACGGGAAAGAAGTTGGCGGCCATGCGGTTACCGAGCGTGATCGTCCCGGTCTTGTCGAGCAGAAGCACCTGGACGTCGCCCGCCGCCTCCACGGCCCGTCCGCTCATGGCGAGCACGTTGCGCTGCACGAGACGGTCCATGCCCGCAATACCAATGGCCGACAACAACGCGCCAATGGTGGTCGGAATGAGACAGACCAATAGTGAGACGAGGATCACGACGCTCACCGAGGCACCGGCGAAGTTACCGAAGGGCACGAGCGTGACGACGACGGGAATGAAGACAATCGTGAGCACGGATAAAAGAATCGTGAGGGCAATCTCGTTGGGCGTCTTCTGTCGATTGGCACCTTCAACGAGCGTGATCATCCGATCAATGAAGGTGTGACCTCGCTCGGCGGTGATGCGCACGACAATGCGGTCCGACAGGACTTTGGTGCCGCCAGTCACCGCTGAGCGGTCGCCACCCGATTCGCGTATGACCGGGGCCGACTCACCGGTAATGGCCGACTCGTCGACCGAAGCGATGCCTTCAATGATTTCGCCGTCCGAAGGGATGACGTCATTGGCTTCGCAAACAACCAGGTCGCCCTTCGCGAGTAGCGCGGCGGCCACGAGCTCTTCGGACCCGTCGGGGCGAAGACGCCGGGCCTCGGTCTCGGAACGCATCTTTCGAAGGGTGTCGGCCTGGGCCTTACCTCGTCCTTCGGCCATGGCTTCGGCGAAGTTGGCGAACAACACGGTGAGGACGAGCCACACCGTGATCGACCACGTGAACATGCTCGGATGGGCACATGCCTCGATGAAGGTGATGACTGATCCGACGAGAACGACGAACATCACTGGGTTCTTAACCTGGACTCGCGGATCCATCTTCACGAATGCTCCACGGAAGGCCTGGCGAAGGATCTCGCGATCGAAGAGACCACGCGATTTCGCGACGCCACCACGAGGTGCCTCGGCCGGGGTTTGAGTTAGGACAGTGCTCATTAGAAAATCCTCAAGTGACTAAGTTGCTCGACGACCGGTCCGAGTGAGATTGCGGGGAAGAACGTGAGTCCTCCGATGATCAAGATGACACCGATGACGAGTCCGACGAACATGCCATTGTCGGTGCGGAACGTCCCGAGCGATTCCGGTACGACGTTCTTCTCCGCCAACGCTCCACCGAGCGCGAGGCACGGAATCATGATGGCGAAGCGACCAAGCAACATGGTGATAGCGCCGACGACGTTGTAGAAGGGAGTGCCGCCCGAAAGGCCACCAAAGGCTGATCCGTTGTTGTTGCCCTGCGAGGTGAGGCCGTAGAGAATCTCGGTAAAGCCGTGGGGTGAAAGTCCGGCGAGCGGACCGGCCCGTCCGGCGGCGACCGACACAGCTATTGCCGTCACGATCAATACGGTAATGGGCATGACGAGCGCGGCCAGACCGGCGAGTTTGACCTCTCTCGCTTGGATCTTTTTACCTAAGTATTCGGGTGTTCGTCCGATCATCAGACCGCCGATGAAGACCGCGATGATGGCGTAGACGAGCATCGTGTAGAGACCGCTGCCGGTACCGCCCGGGGTCACTTCACCGATCATCATGCCGGTGAGTAGTCCCATCCCGCCAATGGGCGTGAAGGAGTCGTAGGCGCCGTCGGCCGAACCAGTCGACGTCGACGTCGAGGCGACACCGAAGAGGGCCGTGGTGGTGTCGCCGAAGCGAACTTCCTTGCCTTCCATGTTGCCAACTGTCGAATGCACGCCGGCGATGGCGACGGCCGGGTTGTTGTGGTGCTCGGCCGCACTGGTAAAGCCCACCCAGACGCCGAAGAGCAAGACCATCGCCGCGAGCAACGCCACACCGTGACGAACGCTGCCGACCATCTTGCCAAACGTGTAGGTCAGCGCGAAGGGGATGCAGAGCAACAAGAAAATAGAGAGGAAATTGGTGAGGCCGGTGGGGTTCTCGAAAGGTGTTGCGGAGTTCGCGTCAAGGAATCCGCCGCCGTTCGTGCCCAACTGCTTGATCGCCTCCATGAAGCCAATAGGTCCTCGTGCAATGGTTTGGGTGACGCCGTTCAGTACGTCGTGAATCGTCGCGGTACCGGCCAAGGTTTGCACGGCGCCGTCGCCAACGAAGATGATGCCGGAGATGAACGCAATCGGCAAAAGGATGTAGAACAAGCATCGCGTGACGTCAACCCAGAAGTTGCCGACGGTCGCGAAGTTCTTGCGCGAAAAACCCCGCACCAGGACAATGGCGGCCGCAATGCCGACCGCCGGCGTGACGAACTGCTGGACCGTCAATGCGCCCATCTGCGAGAAGTACGTCATCGTCGTCTCGCCGCCGTAGTTCTGCCAGTTGGTGTTCGTACCGAACGAGACGGCGGTGTTGAAACTGAGCGCGGGACCAACGGCGCCGAGGTGCTGGGGATTGAGTGGCAGTGACCCCTGGAGTCGCAGAATCGCGTAGGTGAGAGCAATGGAGACGGCTGAGAAGATGATCAGCGCGCCGCCGTATCGCTTCCAGGTCTGCTCTTGTTCGGGACTCGTGCCGAGGAGCCGATAGATCGGTCGCTCAACGAACCCGAGGAAGTGCACGCGACCGTCGAAGACGGCCGCCATGTAGGAACCGAGGTAGCGCCACGCCAAACCGAGCGTGACGACCAAGAGGACGATGGTGAGGAAGAAGCCCATTTAGAACTTCTCCGGCTTGAACATTGCGTAACCGAGGTAGAGGAACATCACCACGGCGACGATGAGTAGTGCGATTTGGGAGAAGCTCATACGCGATCCAATACCCAAATCAGTCCGAGCATCGCGAAGGCGAACCCCAGGATGCCTATTGCTGTGTAGAAATCTGCCATGAACACAGTCTTCTGATCACGGTCTTAACTGATTCTTCAATTTCTCGTGGACACCTTAATAATCTCTTCATTTTCACTCGTCAGGCCTGTTTTTGGCGTCTGTACCATACTGAGACCGTGCGTAAGAAACTCGTCGGAGCGTTGGTCGGTGTCGCGAGCGTCTTCGTACTCGGACTCGCGATGTTGCCGCTTCGCTCGGACGTCAGCGTGTCGACGGCCGCTCTCATCTTGGTTATTCCGGTCGTCATCGGGGCCGCCGTCGGCGGCTTTAGCGCGGGCATGGCGAGTGTCATCGCCGGCTTCCTCGTCTACGACTACGCCTACATTCCTCCGTATCGCACGCTCGACGTCGGTACGACTCAGAACTGGGCAGCCCTGGTCGTCTACGTCATTGTCATGTTGCTCGTGGCGCGCGTCGTCGCATCGCTCGATTCCTCCAAGATCGAGGCCCAGCGAGGAAGCCAGGCGGCCCACCATCTCTCGGAACTCTCGGAGCACCTGGTCGGCGACCGTCCCGTCGACGATCTCTTGGAGACGATCGTGTCGGCGGTGCACGCGGTCTTTGACATTCCCGGTGTGTCGCTGCTCGTGCTTGAGGAGGGCCGTCTCGAGGTCGTTGCTTCGGCCGGCGAGCAACTCAACGCCGCCGAACTTCAACAGCTCGCTCCTCACTCGGGACAACCGATCAGCGTCGGCACCGCCGGCACGTCGAACGAACTGCGAACCATCGCGCTTTCAGCTTCGGGGCGCGCGGTCGGTATTTTGGTGGTACGTGGTCTCCCGACGTCCGAAAGTGACCGAGCCGTACTCAATACTTTTGCCAATGACGCGGCGCTCGCCATTGAACGCGCGCAACTTCGCGATCAGGCGCTTCGATCAAAGCTTCTCGAAGAGGTCGACCGTTTTCGACAAAGTCTGATGGGGGCCGTTTCGCACGACCTGCGAACGCCCCTCGCCACCATCAAAGTCGCCTCATCAACGCTGTCCACTCGAGCGGAGTACCTCACCAAGGACCAATCGGCCGAACTCTACAGCCTGATTGAGGTCGAGTCCGATCGACTCACCCGCCTCGTGTCGAATTTGCTCGACATCACGCGCATCGAGGCCGGTGTCTTCACCGTCCACCGGTCACCGACCAGCGTCGCCCAACTCGTGAGTGACGCGGTGAGCGCAATGGAACCGACTCTGAGTGGACACCGCGTCGATTCAATAATTCCCGCGTCAACTCCAGATGTCAACATCGATCCTTTGCTCATTGGCCAGGTGCTCATCAATCTGCTGGACAACGCGAATCGACACTCCCCCGAACACGGCGTGATCACGATTGAAGCGGCGCTTCGCGACGACCTGGTGGTCCTGTCAGTGGCGGACCAGGGTCCCGGTATCGCTCCCGGTCAGCGACACGCGGTGTTTGAACGCTTCGCCCAACTCGACAAGGGCGGGCGAGCAGGTCTTGGCCTTACAATCGCCAAGACCTTCGTCGAAGCCCAC
>DATCFS010000175.1:0-14296 GCA_036509375.1 Acidimicrobiales bacterium | reverse complement strand
GCCGACCTGTCGCGCGGTATTGAGAACGCCCGAGGCCAAACCGGCGTCGGCGCGGTCAACTCCGGCCGTGGCGGCCGTGGCGAGCGGCGCGAAGAGCAGTCCCATTGCGAAGGCGCACACGAAGGCCGGAACAAGAATTGCCCCGAAATAGGAACTATCTACTTTTATGAGTGAAATCCATAGAAATCCCAAGGTCGCGAACGTCGAACCGACGATGAGCAGCGGTCGCACCCCGGTCTTGGTCAGGATTCGTGAACTGAGCTGCGCGCCAACGATGATCGCCACGGCCATTGGGAGGAACGCGAAGCCGGTCTTCACCGGGTCGTAGTGAAGGATGTACTGGAAGTAAAACGTCAAGAAGTACCACATGGCGAAGAACGTGCCTCCGACAAGAAACATGATGATGTTCGCGGTGGAGAGGGCGCGCGATTTGAAAATACGAAACGGCACGAGCGGGTGGGAGGCGACATTGCCTTCCCAGAAGAGGAATGCCAACAAACCAATCGCGCCTCCAATGAACCACTCCAATGTGCCGGTTGAAGTCCAACCGTGACCCGGTGTCGTGGTGTTCACGACTCCGTAAATGAGTGACGCGAGCGATCCGGTCACCAACACCGCTCCCGTGACGTCGAGTTTCACCTCGGCGTCGCGGTTGCGCATCTCGCGTAAGTACATGGATGCCGCGACGGCCGCGAGAATGCCGAAGGGCACGTTGATAAAGAAGACCCAACGCCACGACGCCCAGCCGGTGAGAATGCCCCCGAGCAGTCCGCCGACGGCCCCGCCCGCGCCGGCGACGGCGCTCCAGGCGCCGATGGCCTTAGGTAGACGTGGCCCATGAAACGTCGTCACGATGATCGTCAACGTGGCTGGCGAAAGAATGGCGCCGCCGAGACCCTGCAGTGCTCGAATCGACACCATCTGCGTTTCGGTGTGCGCGAAACCGGCCCCGATGCTTGCCACGGTGAATATGAGTAGTCCCAGCAAGTACACCCGACGGCGTCCGAAGATATCGGCGCAGCGTCCGCCCAACAAAAGGAAGCCGGCGAACGTTAAGACGTAGGCGTTGACGACCCACTGCGCACTCGATTGCGAGAAATGTAAATCGTGGCTCATCGAAGGGAGCGCCACGTTCACGATCGAGACGTCGAGGACGACCATGAACTGGGCGACGCAGGCAATCGAAAGGATGATCCAATCGGGAGCGAATCGGTGTACGTTGCTTGTCGACGGCGAGAGTTCGGTTCTGTCGGACATGAGGGGATTGTAAGGGGCTCCTGTCACACGCCGAACGGATGACCGATTCGGACCGGTACGTGAATTTGCGTCACACTAGAGGGCATGGCTGCTCAATTCATCTTCACCATGCGCGACCTTCGCCGCTTCTATCCACCTGACCGCGAAGTCCTGAAGGGGATCAATCTCTCCTTCTATCCCGGTGCCAAGATCGGCGTCATCGGGGCGAACGGCTCCGGAAAGACCTCCCTCCTGAAGATCATGGCGGGCCTGGACGACGGCTACACCGGTGAGGCGCGCCTCACACCCGGTTTCACGGTGGGCTATCTCTCCCAAGAGCCTCAACTCGATCCCACCAAGGACGTCGTTGGCAACGTGGCCGACGGTATTGGCGAACAGCGCGACCTGCTGGTCCGCTTCAATGAGGTCTGCGCCGCCTTCGCCGATCCGGACGCCGACTTCGACGCGTTACTGAGTGAGCAGGCGACTCTCCAGACGAAGATCGACGCCGCGAACGCCTGGGACCTCGAGCGCACTCTCGAGATTGCAATGGACGCGCTTCGCCTTCCGCCTCCGGACGCCGATGTCACGGTGCTCTCGGGGGGAGAGCGCCGGCGTGTCGCACTCTGTCGACTGCTCCTCTCACATCCCGATCTCCTCTTGCTCGACGAACCAACCAACCACCTCGATGCCGAATCAGTGGCGTGGCTCGAACGCACGCTGCAGGAGTACAGCGGCACCGTGGTCGCCATCACGCACGATCGGTACTTTCTCGACAACGCGGCGTCGTGGATCTTGGAACTCGATCGCGGACGCGGCATACCTTGGGAAGGCAACTACTCGTCGTGGCTGGAGCAGAAACAGGAACGACTCGCCCAGGAGGAGAAGTCCGACAAGGTACGCCAGGCAGCGCTCGAACGTGAGCTCGAATGGATCCGGATGTCGCCGCGGGCTCGACAAAGTAAGGGCAAAGCTCGCCTCACGACATTCAACGAATTGGTCGCCGAATCCGAGTCGGCCGATCGCCGGGCCGACAAGTTGGAGATCGCCATTCCGCCAGGTCCTCGTCTCGGCAACGTGGTCGTCAATGCGACGGATGTTTCGAAGAGTTTCGACGAGCGACTCCTCATTGAGGACCTGACGTTCCTCCTGCCCCCGGGCGGCATTGTCGGCGTCATCGGAGCCAACGGCGCGGGCAAGACCACGCTGTTCAAGATGATGCTGGACCAGGAGAAGCCCGACAGTGGCACCTTCGAAGTCGGCAGCACCGTCGCCTTCGCCTACGTCGACCAGTCCCGCGACAACCTGAATGCCGAGGCCACGGTCTTCGACGAGATCAGTGAGGGCCAGGAACAGATGGTCGTCGGGAACCGCGAGATTCACGCGCGCGCCTACGTTGCCAGTTTCGGTTTCAAGGGAAGCGACCAGCAGAAGAAGGTCGGCGAGATTTCTGGCGGTGAACGCAATCGCGTCCAACTGGCCAAAGTTCTGCGCAGCGGCGGTAACGTACTGCTGCTCGACGAACCAACCAACGACCTCGACGTCGACACACTGCGAGCGCTCGAGGACGGTCTTCTGACGTTTCCGGGCTGTGCCGTCGTGATCAGTCACGATCGCTGGTTCCTCGACCGGATCGCGACCCACGTCCTCGCCTTCGAGGGCGACGCCGTGGTGCGCTGGTTCGAGGGGAACTTCTCGGATTACGAGGCCGAGCGTCACAAGCGTCTGGGCACCGACGCCGATCAACCGCACCGTCTTCGTTACAAGCCGATCACCCGTTCCTAGTCGTGTGACGCTCCTCCTCCTCGGGAGCGGTCCAATCGTCGTAAGGTTTGACTCGTGACAAAAGGGACCGACTACTCGACGTACTTACGAATCAACGACCTTTTGAAGTTGCAGATTCCCCTTACCAATGACGCTCCCGACGAATTGCTGTTCATCGTCGTGCACCAGTCCTACGAGCTGTGGTTCAAGGTCATCGTGGACGAATTACGGCGCGCCGCGAAGGAACTCCACGCCAATCTGCCGTGGCGAGCCAGTTCGCATCTCCGTCGAATGGTGGGCATCGAGGACCTCCTTCTCGAGCACCTGCATTTGCTCGACTCAATGTCACCCGAAGGCTTTCTCGAATTCCGTGACCCCCTCGACCCGGCATCGGGCTTCCAATCATTCCAGTTCCGGGCTATTGAGTTCCTGAGCGGGGGTGGCAAGGTCGCCATGCTCAGTTTTGAGATCTTCGATGATGAGCAGCGCGCGTGGCTGAAAGAGATGAGTGAGATCCCGTCTGTCTGGTCGGGATTCGAGCACTCGCTTCGATTGACGATGGGCGCCACGGATGACGATCTCTTGGACCTCGTGCGAGCCCTCTACCTCAACCACGAAGACGCGCCGCTCTCGGCCCTGCACACGGTGGCCGAGCTCCTCATGGACCACGACGGGCGACTCGCGGTGTGGCGTCACCAGCACATGATGATGGCGGGTCGCCAGATCGGGCGCCGCCCCGGCACGGGTGGCAGCGAGGGCATGGCCTACCTCGATACCACCCTCGCGCAGCGCCTCTATCCAGTGCTCTGGGAAGTGAGGTCGGTGCTGTGATTACTCGCGACGACTGCGCAGCGCTCGACGCCAAGGACCCACTGGCCCTTCTTCGAGAGGAGTTCACCCTCAACGAGGGAGAGATCTACCTCGACGGGAACTCGCTCGGACCGGTGTCCACGACCGTTCGAACGAGGGTCAACGAAGTCCTCGACGAGGAGTGGGGTAAGGGACTCGTTCGAAGTTGGGGCACGGGCTGGATGGCCCAACCAACGCGACTGGGGGATCGACTGGCACCCCTCATTGGGGCGCGACCGAACGAGGTCCTGGTCGCCGATACGCTCACCTTTCTTTTGGCGAAGCTCGTGGGAGCGGCCCTCGAACAGCGTTCCGATCGCCACGTCGTCCTCACCGACGTCGCGAATTTCCACTCCGACATCTACATCATCGAGGCAATGTGCCGCGCGGCCGGTCGACCGATCACGCTCAAAACAGTTGATCGCACCACACTGGAATCCGAGTTGAACGACGATGTGGCTCTGGTGGAACTGACGCAAGTCGACTACCGAACAGGTGAGTCGCTCGACATGAAGGGGATCACGAAACTGGTGCACGACGCTGGCGCGTTGATGCTGTGGGACTTCGCTCACTCAACCGGCGCGGTACCCCTCGACGTTGAAGATGCCAACGTCGACTTCGCCGCGGGGTGCGGCTACAAGTACCTGAACGGCGGCCCCGGTGCTCCGGCCTTCATGTACGTGCGCGAGTCCTGGCAGGGAGTACTTCGTAATCCCTTACCCGGTTGGCTCGGCCACGCTCGACCGTTCGATTTCGAGCTTCGCTACGAACCGGCTGCGGGGATGCAGGCCTTCGTCACCTCGTCACCCTCAATACTGGCACTGGCCGCACTGGACGGCGCGCTCGACATCTTCGACCGGACTTCCATGGAGGAGATTCGCGCGAAGAGCCTCGCCTTGACCGATCTGTTCATAGCCCTGGTGCAGGAGCGACTACCCGGTGTCTTTCAGTTGGTCACCCCGGTCGAGCACAAGAAGCGGGGCAGTCAGGTCGCCCTGCGCCACGACGAGGGCTACGGCATTATTCAGGCGCTGATCGAGCGCGGCGTCATTGGTGACTTTCGCGCCCCCGACATTTGCCGGTTCGGTTTCACGCCGCTCTACCTTCGCTTCGTCGATGTCTTCGACGCCGTCGAGCGGATCGTCGACGTCATGAACTCCGGGCTCTACCGCGACGCACGGTTCAAGGTCCGTAACGCAGTGACCTGATCTACGCCTTGTAGGCGTAGAAACCCTGACCCGACTTTCGCCCGAGGAGGCCGGCCTGGGTCATTCGCGAGAGAAGCGGCGGTGGCGCCAGGTGCGGCTCCTTGAACTCCTCGTACAGCGACTCGGCGACGGCCAGAGTCGTGTCGAGTCCGATGAGGTCGGTGAGGGCCAACGGACCGAGTGGGTGGGCGCACCCGACGACCATGCCCGTGTCGATGTCTTCGGCGCTCGCGAAGCCCGATTCGAGCATGCGCACTGCTGACAAGAGATAGGGGATGAGTAGGGCGTTCACCACGAAACCGGCACGGTCCTTCGAGGTGATGACCCTCTTTCCGAGTGCTTCACTGGCGTACTCGCGCACGCGGGTCGTCGTCTCGGCGTTCGTGAGCAGCGAGGAGATGACCTCCACGAGCTTCAGAACTGGAACCGGGTTGAAGAAGTGCATCCCGATGACCTGTTCGGGCCGTTTGGTGACCATGGCCAACTTGATGATGGGAATCGATGAGGTATTTGTCGCCAGGATCGCTTGGGGGTCGGTTACGACTGCGTCGAGTGTGCGAAAGACCTCGACTTTCAAGTCTTCATCCTCGGCCACGGCCTCGATCACCATTTCGCGCTCGGCCAGCAATTCAAAGTCCACACCAAATGTGAGATTGCCCCGGGCTCGGTTGGCCTCGTCCTCGGGGAGTTTGCCGGACGAGACCGCTCTCGTCAGTGATCGCTCGATTCGGGCCTCGCCCTGAGCGAGTGCGTCGGCGCTTCGTTCGATGACGACGACGTCGGCGCCGGCTCGAGCGGCCACTTCGGCGATACCCGAACCCATCAGTCCACAGCCCACGACACCAATTCGGTCCACTTCGGTCTCCTTCGCTACCATCGCACCTTCGCGACGGCAAAGTCTACGTCCGACCTGGAACCGAGCTCGGACCTAGACGGTCACCCACGAGTGATCATTCGATGGTGAGTACCATGGTCCACGAACTGAGAAGTTCGACGCAGCCCAGTACTAAGGAGACAACGCCATGGACACGGTCAACGTCATTGTTGAGATTCCACGCGACAGTCGTAATAAGTATGAATACGACCACGAGAACCACACGATCAAGTTGGACCGACACCTCATTGTCTCTATGGGTTACCCAGCCGAGTACGGCTTCATCCCCGACACCTTGGGCGGCGACGGCGACCCCCTCGATGCGTTGGTGCTGACCGCCTATCCAACGTTCCCGGGCTGTCTCATCGAGTCGAGGATTCTTGGTATGTGCAATATGACCGATGAAAATGGCGAAGACGCGAAGCTGATCTGCGTTCCGGACTACGACCCCCTCTGGAAGGGCGCGACGGACATTTCCGATGTCCCGAAGGACGTGCTGGACCGCATCAGCCACTTTTTCACGGTCTACAAGGATCTGGACGAAGGCAAGTGGATGAAGGTCGAGAACTACGTGGGCCGCGCCGAGGCGTTGAAAGAGTTGGAACTTTCGAAGGCACGCTTCAAAGGCTGAGCTCTCGTAGGTCGCGGTCACGCGGTTGTGCACCACGGCGTGGAGAGGCAACAATACGCGGTTGGCACCGTGGGAAGGATTGGTTCGATTGCGCCGCGGTCCACGTCAGCACGGTTCGCACGTCGCTGGCGACGCTCATCGTCTAACGGTTGTGCGGGTCAGACGCAGGTCGTAGTTTGGGCCGATGAAGTGGCCACGTCGAAGATTGTCCGCCTTACTGGCGGTGGCACTCGCCCTCACCTCCGCGTCCGTTGTCGCCACCGGTAACCAACCTGAGGCGTCGGCCGCGCCCGCAGTTGCCGAATGCAGCGATGTACATCTCAGTGTTGCCGTAACGGGTACGCAAGGCGCGACCGGCACCGGAGTCGAGAACGTCGTCATCGTGAATCTCGGAGGTGAGAGGTGTTTCTTATTCGGATACGCAACGGTCCGGCTGTTAGGCGCGGGACGTCAATTTTCTGGAAGGGTCGTTCACGACACCGACTTTTCCAATCGCGTGCTGCGTCCCAAGAGGGTGCTGCTCGCATCGGGAGGCACCGCGTCGTTCACGGTTTCGTTCAGTGACTTTGGCGTGGGTAGCGTCGACAACTGCACGCTGCGATGGATCAACGTCATCATTCCTCCCGTGTCATCGGTCTCGACTGTCTTCCGATTGCCCCAGGACATTTCACTCTGTCGCACCAGTAAGGGCGTGGGCATCACGCCGATTGAGGGCGGTGCCCAACTGCACGCGCTGTGAAGAGGTCAGTCGTCGAAGTGAGCGTTCACCTTCGAACGTCCTGGGCGTACACAACGATGGCCGTGGTCTTGGGGTGAACTCTCTAGAAGGCGAGGTCGCTGTAGGTCGGTCGGATTGCCGAATCGGCGAGGACTTCGAGCGCGCGTAGCCAGTCGTCGGGGTCGATGGAGAGGGCGTGTTCGCCTTCGAGCGCGATCTGGCCGAAGAACAACGCGTACCAGATCCTCGCAAACGCGACACCGGACATGCCGTCAACGAGGAGATCGAGATCGACCAGGGGTTGCACGCAGGCAACGATTCGAGCGCTGGCCTCGGTCTTCGCCTCGGCGATGCCTGCTAAGGCTGTGGGGTTGTGACGTGCGAACGAAATCCCCTCGATGCGAAGGATCCTCGCGTCAGTTCTCTCGGGGATCTGCGCTTCGGCGATCATTATTCGAAGGGCCGCTCGTAGATCGTCGGTGGTACGAACATCGCGTAGTGGTTTGATGAAGATGTCGGCGAGACCGAGCAACACTTGACGATACCGGTGGACCATGGTCTGCGCAATGAGGTCCTCGCGGTCGTCGAAGTAGCTGTACAGCAGTGCAACCGACACCTCCGCTTCGGATGCCACGCGCTTGACGCGAAATTGGCTCAGCCCGTTTCGTTCGATTTCCAGAGCGGCAGAGTCGAGAATTTTTGCGCGGGTCAACATGGTGTGAGCATACTCACGGCCGTTAAGAAAAGGCCTACAGGTCAGACACCCAGTCGCGTGTCGTGAGAATCTCGTTCATTCGACGGAGAAACCGTGCCGCGTAGGCGCCGTCGACGGCGCGGTGGTCGAACGTGAGGGCGAGTAGCCCCACCGAATGGATACCGAGGGCTTCGCTGCCGTCGATCGTGACGACGACCGGCTTACGAATGACGGCGTCGGTCGAAAGTATTGCCACCTGGGGTTGATTGATAATGGCGGCGGTCATCATCGTGCCGTAGGGACCGGGATTCGTGATCGTGAACGTGGCACCGGCCATGTCGTCGACCGACAACTGCTTGCTCCTCGCCTTATTCGCCACTTCGAAAATCGCGCGAGCGAGTTGACGAACGTTGAGGCGGTCGGCGTCCTTGATGACCGGCACCACGAGTCCATCGTTATCAAGATCGACCGCAATCCCGAGATTGAAATGACGATGCACAATGAGCTGATCGCTTTCGACCGACGCATTCAGATGGGGGAAGTCACGCAAGGCGACGACGGCCGCCAGTGCGTTGAACGCAAGATAGGTGAGGGAGAATCCCTCCTCGCTCTTGAACGCCGCACCGTGTGCTCGCCGAACGTGCTCCACGTTTTCGAAGTCGATGTCACGTGCCATCAAGGTGTGCGCCGACGTGGCCTTGGAGCGAACCATGTGCTCAGCCGTGAGTCGACGAATGCGCGTGAACGCAATTCGCTCGTCTTCACCGGACGGAACATCGGATTCGTGCGTGGTCGAACCGGCAATGAGGGCCTCGACGTCGCCGCGCGTTATGCGGCCGTCGGGCCCCGTTCCGTGCACGGACGCCACGTCGATCCGGTGCTCACTCAGCAGTCGGCGCACGACGGGAGAAAGTCGCGCTTCGCCGCTCGTTGGTTCCTTCGCGACCTCACCCAACGCCGGGGGCGACACGGTGGCCGCCGGTGTCTTCGACGTGGTGACGGCGGCGGGTGGCGACTCGTCATCGCCGATCACCGCGAGCTTCGTCCCGACGTCGACGGTCTCACCTTCGGCGACGAGGATGGCGGTCACGACGCCGGTCGCCTGCGCCGGGATCTCGGTGTCAACTTTGTCAGTCGAGACTTCAAAGAGTGGCTCTCCGCGTTCGACAGAATCGCCCACGGCCTTGAACCATTTCGTGACCGTGCCGTCAGCGACGGTTTCACCCAACTGCGGCATGACGACGTCAGCCACGACGATCCGTCCGTTTCACGTTCGCGGGAGCGTTCACGCCGCTACTTCCTTCAACCCCAACCGAGCGGCCATCCAGTCGGCGCCCAGGGGACGATGACGATAGATGACGTTCGCGCAACCGTGGTTTCCCTGTTCGAGGAGCACAAAGCTCGTCTCGCCGCGCGCTTCGTTGGCCAGGCGCTCACCATCGTGCCAAGGGAACAATCGATCACGTTGGCCCATGATCACCATCAGAGGTTGCGTAATCTTTTCGGCGAATCCTTCGAGTGTCATGTCCCGCGCGCGACGTTCCGCCTCTTCGGGTGACGTAGAGAATGAGCGGACTTCGAATGCCTGACGCGTCAGTGGATTGAGATCCTTCCAGGCCGCGCCGAGGTTGTAGGGACCGGCGAGGGCAATCGTGCCACGAATTGGCAAATCCGAACTCGCCAGCCGGGCCGCGTAAAAGCCACCAAGACTCACGCCCCACACCCCAATACGATCGGCGTCGACCAGCGACATTGTGTGGAGGTGGCGCAGAACCGCGTCGCCGACGTCGTCCCACTCGGGCTGTATTGGCAATGTCCATTCCGCCTCACCCTGCCCCGGTCCGTCAAGGGCGAACGTGGCCATCCCGCGATCGAGGAACGCTCGCTCGACGTCGCGAAACTCTTCCTTGGTGGAATCGAGTCCGGGAATGAGCAGCACGGTTGGGTGCGGTCCGTCGCCGTGTGGGGCACGAAAGAGCCCTACGAGTTTCGAACCCTTGTAAGCAATCTCGTGCCGACTGCCGGGTGGATCGAGGAGCGGAGCGGCGCGCATCAATGCGGCGACGGCGCGCGCGTGGGCGACTTTGGCCTGGTCCAGGTCGTGGAGAAAAAGAAACTTCCCAAAGTGGAAGTACGTGGCCGCTCGGGCGAAGAACTCTCCGGCGCTGCGTTCACGTCCTTGCGCGAGAGCCTCCTCACCAAGTTGTACGTGTTCCTCGCCTCCGGCCGACCACGCCCGACACCAGTCATCCCAGCGTTCGAGGTTTTTCGTAATACGCGCGTAGTCACTCGCGTCAACGCCGTTGGCGGTGAAGCGAGGCTCCCAATTGGCGACGGCAGTCTCCAGCAATACGTCCGACATGTTGTCCCCCATTGCGTCGACTCGTTGCGAATGGTAACGGACAAAGCGACGTATTGATTCGGAGAAGGGCTACGAAAACTTTTCAATCGGCAAATTGAAATTATTTCATGGCAAAACCGGCCCTTTTACAACTTCCTGCCTTGACTGTCAACTACCTCGGCCTTAGGGTTACCAAATCGCTTATCGAGCGATTATCGGTGGCACTAGAAGGTTTTTTGGGGAATTGCCATCGGTGAACATAACGCAGGGGGGAAATAATGACTGGAAAAAGGGGACTTTTTCGCACGCTCGGAGTGACCGCGGTCGCTGGAGCATCGCTGTTACTGATGGTTACCACTAGCGGTGCGAGCTCAAGCGGCACGTTGGCGAAGGGTGCTCCGGTGAAGATCGGAATCTCACTGTCGCTTTCGGGTGACTTCTCGGCCGACGGCATTGCCTTCCAGCAGGGTTACAAACTCTGGGCCGCGGATGTGAACAAGAAGGGCGGCCTGCTCGGCCACAAAGTCTCACTCGACATCGTGTCCGACGCCTCCAGTCCGACCCAGGTCGTAACGAACTACCAGAAGCTGATCTCGACTGACAAAGTGAATCTCACCTTCGGACCGTTCTCCTCACTGCTGACACTGCCCGCCGCCAAGGCCGTCTCTCGATACGGCTACGCCATGGTCGAGGGTGCCGGTGGTGCGCCGTCGGTGTTCCAGGCCGGTCTGAACAATGTCTTCGACGTGGCGTTGCCGGTCGCCAACTCACTGGTGCCGTTCGCCACGTGGCTCTCGACACTGCCCAAGAGCCAACGTCCGACGACTGTCTCGTACGTGACCTCCGACGACCCCTTCACCGAGCCGCAGATCCCCGTTGCCAGGGCAATTTTGGCGCCGGCCGGCATCAAGCAGGTGTACTACAAGGTCTTCCCCGCCGAGGCGACGGACTTCTCGTCGATTGCCGACGCGGTCGCATCGGCCAAAGCGCAGGTCGTCGTCCTCGGTTCGACCGACGTGCCGACGGTGGCCGCGTTCATGCTGGCCTTCCAGCAGGCGCACTACACACCAAAGGTCTTCATCGCGACGGCCGGTCCCGACCAGGGCGCCGCGTTCACCAAGGCCGTGGGCATCAAGAATGCCAACGGCATGATGGTTCCGAACTCCTGGTACGGTCTCGCCGCCAACACGCAGAGCAAGACCATGGTCGCCGAGTACATCAAGAAGTACGGTGGCACGCCCGCGGACGTGAACGGTGACGTCGCTGAGGCCTACGCCGTTGGTCAAGTCATCACGGCAGCCGTGAAGGCGACGAAAGGCTTCAACAACGCCAAGATCATTGCCTACCTCCACTCCGGTGTGAAGCTCACGACGGTCCTCGGACACGCACAGTTCAACAAGCTTGGTGAGAACCCGTCGATGACGGCGTATACCTTCCAGTGGCAGGGTGCCAAGTTCCTTCAGGTCAACCCCGTCGCGGACCCGAACTCCGTGAAGATCTTGTTCCCGAAGCCGGCCTGGGGGTAATCGTTCTTGAATAGCACCGCACTCATCCACGCTCTCGTCGATGGGGTGCTGATCGGTTCGATCTACGCCCTGATGGCAACTGGGCTGACGCTGATCTTCGGCGTCATGGACATCATCAATGTCGCGCAAGGGGCTCTGGTCATCCTCGGTGCCTACTTGAGTTATGCCCTCTCGGTGCATTTCCATATTGACCTGTTCGTCGGCCTGTTGATCACGGTCCCCACGCTGTTCGTGGTGGGGATCGTGATCCACTGGGCGTTCCTCGGAAGGTTGAAGGGGCCCGAGAAGACAGCGATGTCGATCCTCGTCACCTACGCCATCTCCCTCGTCATCGAGGGAGCGCTCAATATGATTTTCTCAGTCAATCCAGTGGCCTTGACGGCGTGGTACGTGACGAAGTCGTTTCCAATCTTCGGCATTTACGTCCCCTACATCAATCTCTTCGGCTTCATCTTGGCCGCGGTGCTGCTCAGTGCGCTGTACTTCATGCTGTACCGATCGCGCTTCGGCGCGAGCGTGCGTGCCTCGCTCGCCGACCAGACTGCTGCGGCCCTCGTGGGTATCAACGTCAACCGAGTGTCGACGATTTGCTTCGGCATCGGCGTCGCGGTGACGGCGGCCGGCGGCATGGTCTATGGAACGACCACGGTCTTCAACGCGAGCACCAGTTACGACCTGATCTCTCGTCTGCTCGTCATCATCGTGCTCGGCGGCATGGGCAGCCTCGGCGGCGCGCTCGTGGCCGGCATCGCCATGGTCACCGTGGAGGACCTCGTGAATGTGTGGTCTCCCACGTGGGCCACTCTGTCGTTTTTCTTACTGCTCGTACTGGTGCTCTCGATCCGTCCTCAGGGCCTCTTCGGCAAGCAGACATCGAGAGTTGCGTAATGCTTCAAATGAAAAAACTATGGCGGTTGCCGGCGATCGCGATCTTCGCGGTCCTCCGACTGATAAAGCAAAATAAATGGTGGTTACCGGCGATCGCAATCTTCGCGGTCTTCCCATTGATCGAGAAGAACCCTGAATACCAGACGATCGCCTTCTACACGCTGATCTTCATGGCTGCGTCGACGTCGTGGAACATGTTCTCGGGATACTCGGGTTACGTCGCCCTGGGTTCGGGCGCCTTCTACGGTACCGGTGCGTACACGATGGCGCTGGCGTCGATTCACTGGCACATGGCGGCCGGCGCGGCTATGTTCTGGCTGGTCCCCTTGGGCGGCCTTCTGGCCACGCTGATCGCGATTCCCATCGGGTGGATCGCCTTGCGTGTTCGTCGACATACCTTCGTCGTCATCACAATCGCCATATTCTTTGTATTCCAGTTGTTCGCCATCAACATGAGCTTCACCGGTGGGACGGCCGGTCTCAACTTGCCGTTCATCACGTGGAACAACAGTTACTACGACATCCCCTTCTATTACATTGCCTTCGCAATCGTCCTCTTCGCGGTCGTCTTGTCGGCCTCCGTGCGACGATCGCGCTTCGGACTCCAGCTGCTCGCAATTCGCGACGACGAAGACCGCGCGTTGGGTCTGGGCGTCAAGGTGTCGGCGGTCAAACTCACTGGCTTCGCGATGTCGGCGTTCGCCATTGGGATGTGCGGTGCCCTCTACGCGATGTTCCAGGGACAGATCTATCCGCAGTTCGTCTTTGATCCGCTCTTCGACATCAGCATCGCCCTCATGGCGTTCCTCGGTGGGTTTGGCACCCTGCTCGGCCCCTTGCTCGGCGCTCTGGTCCTCGAATCAATGCAGCAGTACCTCACGGTGACGTACTCCAGCGGTTCGCTGTACCTGATCCTCTTCGGTGCGCTCTTCTTGATCGTGATCCTCTTCATGCCCCAAGGTGTCGTGGTCTATCTACGCGATCGCTGGACGAAGAAGGAGGAGCGCGAACGTGCTGCGGTGATCGCGAATGAAGTTGCGTTCGCCGGAGACTCGGCGTGACGACGTTGATCAACGCCCAGGGAGTGTCGAAGGCCTTCGGTGGCGTGCAGGCGCTCAACGACTGCTCGCTCGAGGTGGAGAAGGGGAGTATCACCGGTCTAATTGGCCCCAACGGTTCGGGCAAGACGACGCTCTTCAACGTCATGACCGGGTACGTCAAGCCCGACGCGGGCACGGTGTTCTTCGACGGTTCGAATATCACCAACGCTCGACCGGACGCCGTCTTCGAACTCGGAATCGGTCGAACGTTCCAATTGACTCGAATCTTCTCGCGCATATCCGTACTCGAGAACATGCTCGTCGCGACCCAACGAGACGACAGTTGGCTGCGCGGACTGACTCGGTCCATGTCCTCGAAGGAGGAGGTCGCCTCAGCCATGGAGTGGCTCGACTTCGTCGGCATTTCCCAGCTCGCGCGCTTGCAAGCGGGCGCCCTCTCTTACGGTCAGCGCAAGTTGCTCGAGCTCGCCTACGTACTGGTCGCCGACCCGGCCGTCATTTTGCTC
>DATCFS010000174.1:0-5209 GCA_036509375.1 Acidimicrobiales bacterium | reverse complement strand
TGACGGATCGACTGCACGAGGTCCTCCCCGCCGGGCAACGCTTCGTACTCATTCATGGAAAGCGGCATGCCGATTGGATAGTTGCCGGGTGTCGCGCGGAGTGCGTCGCGCATCGCAACGTGACAGGCTCGCATTGCGTTGTTGACATTCGAGAAGCGCTCCCAACTGCTCTGGGCCGGGGGAAAGACGCCGGTCAGGTAACCCATGAGGGCCACGATGTTGGGCTCGTTCACCGTGCAGGCAATGCCGATCAGGTCACCGAGCGCGTCGCCCACGACCGTTGCGTAGTTACCCATCCACGACGCGATGTCGGGATGCTCGAAGCCGCCGAGATCGGCGGTCCAGATGGGAAGCGTGAAGTGGTGCAACGTGACGACGGGCAAGATGGCGCGAACGTGACAGGCCTCCAGCACTTCGCGGTAGTGCAACAGCGCTTCGTGTGCGATCACTCCCTGTTGGGGCTCGATGCGCGCCCATTCGACGGAAAGGCGGAAGGAGTTCAGCCCCAGATCGACAATGAGATCGAGGTCCTCTTCGTACCGGTTCCAGGAGTCGCAGGCGTCCCCGCACGGTTCGACGGCGTGCGTCCCTTCGGCCCGTTCGTAGCGCGACCAGTCGGTGTTCGTGCCACCTCCCTCAATTTGGTAGGCCGACGTGGAAGTACCCCAGAGGAAGTTGTCCGGAAACCGGACGTGGCGAGTTGTCATGAACACGAATCTAGATGGTTGTGCACTCGAGGATCGGATTCCTTCCGCACCATCGATGAGTGGTCGACGGTGGTTAAGGTTGCCTGCGATATCTGGATGGAAATCAGGAGTGTCCGATGCCCGACGAATCGCCCGAACGAAAGCCAGCGAGTTCGTGGACGCAGGAGCGCCAGAGAAGTGCGCAGGAGTCACTGGTGCGCTCGTCGGACGATGACTTCGAACTCGCGTCGCGCGGCTTGATTGCACCAGGTAGCCCGCGTCAGGTGATCGGACGTTACGGACAACCGGTCTGGGACCTCGACGCGTACGAGTTCCTCGATGACGCCGACGCCGCGCGGAACCCGCCGAACACGGTCAGTCCGAGTCTCTGGCGCCAAGGGCGGCTGAACAACATCGCCGGACTCTTTGAGGTCACGCCCGGGATCTTTCAGATTCGAGGAATGGACATTTCGAACGTCACCTTCATCGCCGGCGACACCGGCTGGATCGTGGTCGATCCTTTGACATCGGAAGAGACGGCCCGCGCCGCGCTCGCCATGGTGAACGAACATCGTGGCGAACGACCCGTACACGCGGTGATCTACACGCACAGTCACACCGATCACTTCGGCGGCGTGTACGGCATCGTCACGGACGATGACGTCCGCGGTGGCACTGTCGCCGTCATCGCACCGGAGGGCTTCCTCGACGCGGCGATTAGCGAAAATGTCCTCGCCGGCACCGTGATGATTCGACGCGCCATGTATATGTACGGCGTGTTGCTCCCAAAGGATCCAACCGGTCACGTCGACACGGGACTGGGCAAGGGCATGCCCGGACTACCGAGCGTCGGACTCTGTCCGCCCACCCTGTCCATCACGACGACCGGTGAAGAGGTCGTCATCGACGGCGTACGGCTGGTGTTCCAGATCACTCCGGGAACTGAAGCGCCGGCGGAAATGAACATCTATTTGCCGGACCACCGCGCCCTCTGCGTCGCCGAAAACTGCACGGCCACGCAACATAACGTGTACACCCTTCGCGGCGCACAGGTGCGAGACGCCCTGTTGTGGAGCAAGTACATCGACGAGGCGATTGATCTCTACGGCGCAGAGATCGACACGCTCTTCGCCAGTCACCATTGGCCGCGGTGGGGGAACGAAGTTATCAACGAGTATCTCGCCAGCCAACGAGACGCCTACCGATTCGTGCACGATCAGACGCTGCGATTGGCCAATCACGGACTCACCATGAATGAAATCGCCGAGACGCTCGAACTCCCCGCTTCGCTCGGCGAAGAGTTCTTCAATCGCGGTTACTACGGAACGGTGTCGCACAACGCGAAGGCCGTCTACCAGCGTTACCTCGGTTGGTTCGATGGCAACCCGGCCCATCTCCATCCCCATCCGCCGGTTGCGGCGGCGACACGATACGTCGAGTTCATGGGCGGTGCGGCGTCCGTGCTCGAACAGGCTCAGCGGTACTACGATCTCGGCGACTATCGCTGGGTCGTTGAAGTCGTGAACCACGTGGTCTTCGCCGACCCCGACAACGTCGCCGCGCGCTACTTACAGGCCGACGCGCTCGAACAACTCGGCTACCAGAGTGAGTCGGGGCCGTGGCGCGATTTCTATCTGTCGGGCGCGATGGAGTTGAGGTCGAACGGCACCGTGCTGAAGGGTCTACCGGGAAATGCCCTGGGATCAGGCATTGTTCGTTCAATGACTCCCGAACTCCTTCTCGATCTGTTGGGCGTGCGACTGAACGGTCCGCGCGCCGGTCACTTCGCGATTGAGGTCAATCTGGAAGTGCTCGACCGCGAAACGGAATCGTGGACTTTCGGCGTCGCCAACGCCACTTTGCATTCGCGTCGCGCGCGCCGGGTCCCTCATCCGGACGTCGAGCTTCGAGTTTCGATGGGCCACTTCGCCGCGTTTGCCTCGGGCTCGAAGAGTCTCGCTGAGTTGGTGGGCGAGGAGTTCCAAGTGGAGGGTGACCGGGACCGGCTCGAGGAGTTCATCTCGTATCTCGACCAGTTTCAATTCGGGTTCGAGATAATCATGCCGTAAGTGTTGGATTCGAGGAAGCCCCACATCGTCGCCGAGGTCCGCGACGAAACGGAGGGTAAAGCAATCAGTCGCGCTTAGTAGAATTGGCGTAAATCCTCAATCGAAGGCGGTGCCCCGTGACGTTCGACATCCACGCAGAGACGATTCACTTCAACGCAATGAACGATGACGTGGTCGAGGCCTATCTGGCCACCACGGTCGCGACGGCCAACGTCGGCGGCGTGTTGGTGATTCACCACTTACCCGGTTACGACGAGGCGACCAAAGAGATCACCCGTAAATTTGCGGCCAACGGCTTCAACGCGATCTGCGTCAATCTCTACAGTCGCGACGCGCCCGGCGCCAGTCCCGACGACGCGGCGGCCGCGGTGCGAGCGGCCGGCGGCGTTCCCGACGCGCGGCTCGTGGGCGACCTGGGTTCCGCGGCCGCATTTCTCCGAGCGCTTCCAACGTCCAATGGCAAGGTCGGCGTGATTGGCTACTGCTCGGGAGGGCGTCAGTCGGTGCTCGCCGCCTGCAGCCTCGAACTCGATGCGGCGGTCGACTGCTATGGCGCCTTCGTCGTGATGGATCCGCCCGAGGCCTCGGGATTCAAGATGACGTCGCTTGTTCCAATTCTCGGTAACCTCTCGTGCCCGCTCCTCGGTCTCTTCGGAGCCGACGATCAGTACCCGTCGCCCGAACAGACCGAGACGCTGCGAGGGATCCTCGAAGCAAATCAGAAAACGTTCGATTTTCACACCTACGACGGCGCCGGGCACGCCTTCTTCAACGTCGACCGACCGTCCTATCGGCCCGAAGTTGCGACCGAGGCGTGGAACGAGATTTGGGCATTCTTCGGCGACAACCTCGCCACGAAGTAAGGCGAACCATGTGTACCTACGACACCGAGAGGATCACCGTCCAGGGCAGTGCCAAGGGCGCCAATGGTTGGTTTCACGCCACCGACGCAACCGTCTACTACGACCACCCCGTGCACCACGGCGCCGGCCACGCCTTGATGATTGACGTCATCAATCCCGCCCTCGGTCCGAGTTCGCGCGTCGGGCTGGAACTCGATGCCAGTTCGGCGCGCGAGTTGGCCAACGCCATCCTTCGATCGCTCGATCACGTGCCCGACGAACTCCTCGAGCGCTAACGGTGTCCGCGACCGGCATTGCATCGTTCGAGGATCAATCGCGCGGTGTTGCCAACGATCGTTACAAGTGGGTCGTGTTGTCCAACACGACCCTGGGCATGTTGATGGCGACCATCGACATCTCCATCATGTTGATCGCGTTGCCCGACATCTTCGTCGGCATTAACCTCGATCCGTTGCTGCCCGGCAACAGCTTCTACCTCCTGTGGATGATTCTCGGTTTCATGGTCGTGACCAGTGTGCTGGTGGTGAGTTTCGGGCGACTGGGCGACATGTTCGGTCGCGTTCGAATGTACAACCTCGGCTTCGTTGTCTACACCGTCTTCTCGCTGTTGTTGAGCGTCACGTGGATGTCGGGTAAGGCGGCCGCGCTCTACCTCGTCACCATGCGCATCTTTCAGGGAGTGGGCGCGGCTTTCCTTATCGCGAACTCGGCAGCAATTCTCACGGACGCCTTTCCCGAAAATCAGCGCGGCATGGCGCTCGGCGTCAATCAGATCGCCGCGATTGGCGGGACGTTCCTGGGTCTGGTGTTGGGCGGGATCCTCGCGCCGATCGAGTGGCGATTGATCTTCGTCGTGTCGGTGCCCATCGGTCTGTTCGGCACCGTCTGGTCGTACGTAAAATTGAAGGAGATTCCCCGCAAGATCGACACCAAGATCGATTGGCCGGGCAACCTCACCTTCGCCATGGGACTCGTTGCGATCATGGTCGGCATCACGTACGGGATCCAGCCCTACGGCGGCAGCACGATGGGCTGGCTCAGCCCGACGGTCATCACGGCGCTCACTGGGGGCGTCCTCTTGCTGTTCGCCTTCACCGTCGTCGAACGCAAATCGCCCGACCCGATGTTTCGGCTGTCACTCTTTCGCATTCGCGCCTTCAGCGCGGGCAGCATTTCGACGTTCCTCGCCTCGGTTGGACGCGGCGGTCTCATGTTCATGCTGGTGATCTGGCTCCAGGGGATCTGGCTCCCGCTGCACGGTTACAACTTCGAGCGCACGCCGTTGTGGGCCGGCATGGCGATGCTGCCACTCACGACTGGAATATTGATAGCCGGTCCGATTTCGGGCTTCCTGTCGGACCGATTCGGTTCGCGACCGTTCTCCACGGCGGGAATGTTGGTGGCCGCCTTGTCGTTCTTCCTTCTCGACCTGCTTCCGGTCAATTTCAACTACTACGAGTTCGGTGGCTTACTGCTACTCAACGGACTCGCGATGGGTGCGTTCGCCGCGCCGAATAGAGCGGGCGTGATGAACAGTCTTCCGCGCGAGCATCGAGGTGTGGGCTCGGGCATGAACGCAACCTTCCAGAAC
>DATCFS010000173.1:0-2557 GCA_036509375.1 Acidimicrobiales bacterium | reverse complement strand
CGCCGAGAACATGACCGAAGCCGTCCAACTGGCGAAGTCGTCCCTCGCCCACGGCGGCGTCGTCCTCCTCTCACCCGCGGCGCCGAGCTTTGATCAGTACCGCAACTGGGAAGAGCGCTCGGACGACTTCACGGCCGTGGTTCGTTCGCTCGTGCCGTAGCGAACACGATTCGCACCTTCACGGAAAGTTTCGCGCGCCACCCGACAGGTACTGAGTAGAGGAACGAACGAGCGCGAGACGAGGAATGCCCTCGAAGAGGACCACGCACGTTCACGACTTCGATTCACGATGTGCGGTAAAACAACAGCAGGTGCCATCGAACGACGCAAGTCGTACCTACCAAGGAGACCACGTGAGCGATCACCACGACATGAGCAGTGACCCGGAGAACCATCAACACGACCACCACGACCACTGGGCGATGAGAGGCCGCCGTCGCGGCCCCCGCTTCGCCTTTCTCATCGTCTTCGCCGCCGTCATCGCGGCGATCGCCTTTATTGGTGAGTCGCTCGGCCACGCCAACTCCTCTTCCGGTGCCACTATCTCCGTCACCGGCTCGGGCACCGTGACGGGCAGACCCGACACCATGAGCTTCGAGATCGGCGTGCAGAACGTGGCCGCCAGCGCGAAGGCGGCGCTCGCCGAGAACAACGCGCAGATGAACCAACTCGAGTCCTCGCTCTTGAGTCACGGCATCTTGAAGAAGAACATGCAGACCTCGGGGCTCAACATCTACGCGAACACCAACTCGGCCGGCACCATCACGGGCTTCACCGTGCAGGACCTCTTGAACGTCACGACGCACAAGTTGATGAGCGCGGGCGCGGCGCTCGACGCCGCGGCCAACGCCGTCGGGAACAACGTGCAGCTGAACGGCGTGACCTTCTCGATCTCGAACCAGTCCTCGTTGCTCGCGTCGGCTCGCGCGCGCGCCATTCAAAACGCGCACACCGAAGCGAGTCAGATCGCGAAGGGCGCCGGCACCACCATCGGCTCGATCGCCAAGGTGACCGACCAGGAGAACACGGGCGGCGGCGGCGTCTTCTACCCCACGGCCAATTCGTTCAAGTCCGCGGCGGCGTCAGTGCCAATCCAGAGCGGTTCGCAGAAGCTCAGCGTGCAGGTGAGCGTCATCTACCACTTGAACAGCCAGTAAGAAGGTCGAGCGACAGCGCCGTCGCCAACGACCTGACGAGTGAAGTCAGTCCTAGCGGGTGCTAAGGAGTGCGCGCAAGGACTGCTTGAGTGAGTCCATGCTCGCGATGACGGCGGTCGGCTCGTACCCGCAGTGCGCCATGCAGTTCTCGCAGCGAGGGTCGCGCCCGCGCCCGTACGCGGACCAGTCGGTCGTCTCGACCAGTTCCTTGTAGCTCGTCGCGTAGCCGTCCGCCATGAGGTAGCACGGCCGTTGCCAACCGAAGACCGAGTAGCTCGGTATACCCCACGCGGTGCACTGGAAGTCCATCTTGCCCTCGAGGAAGTCCAGGAACAGCGGCGAATGGTTGAGACGCCACTTCTTGCGGTGGCCGTCAGCGAACGCCTCTTTGAAGAGCTCGCGGGTCTGTTCGACGCCGAGGAAGTTCTCCTGGTCGGGAGCCTTCTCGTAGGCGAAGGCCGGTGAGATCATCATCGCGTCGACCTTCACGTCGTCGTTCAAGAAGTCCAGGACGTCACGCACGGTCTTGGGCGCGTCGGTGCTGAAGAACGTCGAGTTGGTGCACACGCGAAAGCCACGCGACTTCGCTTCTTTGATCGCGGCGACCGCTTCGTCGAACACGCCGTAGCGATTGACGGCGAGGTCGTGGCGTTCCTGCAGTCCGTCCATGTGGATGACCCATGAGAAGTAACGCGAAGGGGTGAACTTGTCGATGCGACGGCGAAGCAGTACCGCGTTCGTACAGAGGTACACGTAGATCTTGCGCTTGACGAGCTCTTCGACGATGGTCGCGATGTCGGGGTGCAGCAGCGGCTCTCCCCCGGCGATCGACACCATGGGCGTGCCGCTCTCTTCGACGGCGTTGATGATGTCCTCGACCGAGAGACGCTGGCGAAGGACTTCCGTCGGGTGCTGGATCTTGCCGCAGCCGGGGCACGACAAGTTGCAGGCGAAGAGCGGTTCGATCTCGACGATGAAGGGATAGAACTTGGTCTTCTTCAGACGGTGCTTTAGGAGATGCGTACCAATTCGTATGTTTTGCCTCAGGGGTACTGGCATTACCTGACCCTAGCCGGGAGTGCGAACTGCATGTTCTCTTGCGCCACTCTTTCTTCGGACACGTGAATTGGACCCAAGGAAGACAGCGTGTCGACCACCTCTTGGACGAGGGCGTCCGACACCGACGCCCCGGCCGTGAGGCCAATGGACCTCGCGTCCATCAGCCAACTCAGCTGCAGCTGTGACGCGTCTTCGATCAGCTCCGCACGGCATCCCTCTCGCTCCGCCACTTCGACGAGGCGCGCGGTATTAGAGGAGTTTGACGAACCGACGACGAGCATCAGGTCGCACCGGTGGGCAATGGAGCGAACCGCGTCTTGTCGGTTCTGCGTGGCGTAACA
>DATCFS010000172.1:0-17841 GCA_036509375.1 Acidimicrobiales bacterium | reverse complement strand
GCGCGAAGTGGCGTACCGGCGAGAAGTTCCTCCTCGGTCGGCTCGGGATGCGATGGCTGGAGACGAAGTGCCTCGAGGGCCGCGTTGCGAGCCACTTCGTCCGAGCTGTTGATGCCGGCGAGGACGTCTTCCACCTGATCTTGAATCGACGACACGAACGTGCCCAAGATGTCGCGCGCCGCACGCAGCTGTTCGATCTGCATCTGGAGGGCCTTGCGCTTGACGGCGAGGTCGTTGAGGACAGTCTTGCGCGCATCGTAGGACTGTTCGACGATCGCGCGACCCTGCTCACGGGCCCCTTCGACGAGTGCTTCACCGTTCACCTTGGCCGAGTCAATGAGACGTTCAGCGGCCGACCTCGCGTCGTGTTCAATTTGCGTTGCCGTGTTCTCGGACTCGGTGATGAGCGCCGTGGCGCGCTCCTGGGCCTCAATGAGGTGCGCGGCACTTCGCTGCTGGCTCTCCGCGAAGACGAGGGCGCTTCGTTCCTGGGCCTCGGCCGTGACGCGACCGGCCTCTTCGTGGGCCGAGCGCAGAATCGCGGCGCTCTGCGCCCCGAGGGCGCCGGCCAACGTCGCTTCGTCAAAGGTGGGGTTGGCCACTTTGTGCTGCGCCTCGCTGAGTTGGTCCTGGAGCTCGCGGATCCGTGACTCCAAATGACCCACCTCCCTGGCGACCGCTTCCAGGTGGAGCCGGACCTCGTTCGGGTCCACGCCACCCTTTCGCAGCGTCGTGAAGTTCATTCGGGCTATTTCGGCCGACGATTGACGCGTGGTCGAGAGAATGCGGCGATCGTCCATTCCATCCAGACTACGGCGTGACCCACCCAAAAAATGGCTTAGTGGGGCGCCGTAAGGGCAACCGGAGCGACGCCACCGAGGGTTCGAAGGTCGCGTAATGCCTGGGCTAACGTCGTCACCCCAATGATTCGAAGACCGGGATCGGCCGCTCCCTTGGCGGTCGCCACTTCCACTTGCGGCACGATGAAATACTTCGCTCCGGCCCGTTGGACGGCGACCGTTTTCTCTGCGACGCCGCCGACGTCACCCACGTTGCCGTGCACGTCAATGGTGCCGGTGGCGGCGATGGGCAGGTTGCCCGAAATTGAAGTACGGCTCAGCGTGTTGATCAGCGCGAGCGTCATCGCCAGACCGGCCGACGGTCCACCAATGTTGGCGGTGTTGATGGAGACCTTCGCCGGTAGTTGGTAACTCGTCCCGTCCTCCAACGACACGCCGAGGTACGACGTATTGGCGCCCGTCACGCCACTGCAGCCCGACGACGCCAGTCCGCTCGGGGCCTTCGCGGCGGTGAGCATCAACGTCGTGGGCGAGCGATAGCTGATTAAACCGATCTTGGAGATGACCGCACGGTCCACGGTCAGTTTCACGGCAGAGCCGGGTGCCAGTTTGTGCGTGGCCCGAATGACGTCGCAGGCCGAGGTGACCGGGGACGCATTGACGGCGACCAGTTCGTCGGCGACGCGAAGGCCAGCGAGGCTCGCCGGCGACGAGGACTCGACGCCGGTAATGAGTGCCCCCGAGGCGGTTGCGGGCACCGTCCAACCGAACGATCGAAAGGCCGTCACTTCGGCCGCTTGCTTCGAATCACTCATCTCGAGGTAACCCTGCGCTAACAATTCGTTCGTCGACACTCCGGGATCGACCAGTTCGTTGGCGCCGACGAACTGCACGTGGGACGAGAAATGAAGTGTCAACCACGTCCACGCGTTGAGCGACTGCAGATCGACGTCGGCGAGCATGATCGCGCCCTTGTGCCTGGCACTCGAGACGCCGTGTATTTTCACGAGCGGGCCGACGGGCGTGGCGTTGCCGGGCGTAATGGCGTACTCGGAAAGATTCCAGAAGTGCAGTCCGAGGATTACGACGAACACCACGACCGCGGCGCCCACAATCTGCTCGAGTCGTCGCGGACGGCTGGGAGGTGGTGAGATGGGACCGTGCAAAGTGATGATGCAACGCTAGCGGAGTCGGTCGAGGAGTTACTGCTACGCGCCGGTTTCGCGAAGTCCAACGATTACGAGGTGGTGCTGCGAACAAATCTCTCATCCAACGTCCCGCGCCACCGGATCCTCGCGTTACGCGGAGCCGTACGTCAGGAACTGGTGACGTCCGACGACTGGAAGCGCGCACTTGTCGACGACGACGTCAACGTTCGCCGAGAGGCGCTCAGTCAAGTGGCGCACGCGACCGTCGAAGACCAGTCCGTTATGGACGCCGTCCTCACGTGTCTCGGTGACGCCGACGCGTTGGTCGTCGACGGCGCGCTCTTCGCGCTCGGCGAGCATCTCTACGCCGGGGCCGTCGACGAGATGTGCGTGATCGCCACGTCCCACGAGGACGCACGATGTCGCGAGTCAGCGATCGCCGCTCTGGGCGCACTGGGTGACGACCGCGCCCGGCCCGCGATCCTCGCCGCGCTAAATGACAAGCCGCCCGTGCGCCGTCGAGCCATCGTCGCCTTATCGAACTTCGAAGGACCCGACATTGACGAGGCGCTGGCCCTCGCGAGTGAAGACCGCGACTGGCAGGTTCGCGCCGCGGTAAACCAGTTGGGCCGCGACGACGATTAACGATCGACGTCGCGGTACAAGGCATGTAGCGTCGACATCTCTTCGAGACAGAGTTGCAGTCCCTGGATGACGACCGTGTCCGGCTGTGGGGCAACCGTGACGTCAACGCCGGTGCTCGTCGCGATCAGTTCGGCCAGGTCGCTCAACAGCGCCTGGCCGCCCGTCAAGACCAAGCCCCGCGCGCTGACGTCCTGAGAGAGGTCCGGTGGAGCGTCACCGAGACACTCCTGAATGAGACGAACGGTCGCCGTAACGACGTCGGTGCACGCGGTGTTCACCAGATCGGCGTCGACGTCGACTTCAACGAGATCGCCGCGGTCAACGGTGCGAGCGAGGACGACCTCCGACAGTCCTTTCGTGCGACCGAGGGCCGAGCCGAGCGATATCTTCAACTGCTCGATGACCGACGGGGCCACGACCACGCCGAGTTGGAGTCGCAAGAGCGTGGCGATTGCTGCGTCGAGATCGTTGCCGCCTTGACGTCGCGCGCCCCCCGTGACAATGCCGCCGAGTGAGATGATTGCTGCCTCGGAGGCACCCGCCCCGAGTACGGTGACGGCCGAACCGACGGGGTCTTGCACCGGTAATCCCATGCCGATGGCCGCGGCGATTGGCGCCTCGATGAGGCTGACTTCACGTGCTCCGGCCTGAATGGCGGCTTGACGAATCGCTCGGCGCTCGATCGACGTCGCGAGCGATGGAACGCTCATCACGACGCGAGCTCGGCTCAGTTTGGACACGCCGGCGCGTTCGAACAGTCCGGCGATGAGGCGCGCGGTCACGTCGAAGTCGACCGTCGCACCCTGGGCGAGTGGTCGAAAGACGACGACGTGGCGAGGAGTTCTCGCCACCACGTCGAGTGCGCCGTGACCAACTTCGACGACGCGTCCGGAGTTCGTATCGATCGCCACCATGGTTGGTTCGTTGAAGATGATGCCTCGTTGCGCCGTCGCGAGACGAGTGTGCGAGGTCCCGATGTCGAGCGCTACGTCTAAAGCCATAGCAATCGACTTTAGGGCGACATTTCTAGAAGACCGTTGGTTACTAGCCTTCACTGGGTGGATAGACGGGGGAAACGCGATTGGTGGCGTCGAGGACGCGTGCGCGCAACACCCCCGCCGAGGGGTGAGCGTCAGTGGGTCCACCCGAGCGAATTGCCCAGTTTCGAGAAGTTACAGTCCCATCCCAATTGGCCCATAAAGTCCCACGCGGCGCGCGTGGTCGTGGGCGTCATGGCAATTGCCCTCGTGGTCGGATCGATTGCGCTCTACGTCACGCGAAGCACGGCGCCCAGCAGCGTGACGCCCCACTTCGCGACCACCGTGAGTCAGTTGCCGGCCAACAGCCGCACGGCCGCTGACCATACGGTCGACCTCACGATTACGACGCCCGGTCACGTGCAGGTCGTCGCCGCCATGGTTCTTCCTCACGATCTCGCCGTCACGACAACGCAGATCAAGGCCAATGCGCTCATCACCGGTTCCATTCCCGGACACGTGAACTTTCCGGTGAAGTGGGTTGGACGCGATCAAGTCATGGGATTCTCCATCGTTCGACTCGGTCGCCACATTCCCCCACTGGGGATGGCCGCCCTTCCGGCCTCGAAGTGGGTGGTCGCGGTCTCGCCGATTCTGAAGAGTTCGACGACACCTCCGCAGTACGCGTGGGCGAACACGATTCTGGGTGACCCGAAGATGGACGCCACCGGCGTCGTCAGTTATCTCTCCACGAAGTCCGACGCCAACCTGAACAGTTTTGTCGACGCGATCGCCGTCAATCAGGACGGCCAGGTCGTCGCGGTGTTGTCGATCAACCACCTCTGGTACTCGGCGCAGTTCGTGGCGCGCATTGCCTACATCGTCGCGACCGGACGCGGGTGCCACGCCAGTTTGGGCATTGTCGGCGCCACCGCCCAGGGCGGCGGCGTCGCGGTCACCCGCGTCATTCCGAAGAGTCCGGCCCAGTGGCGACTGAAGACGGGCGACGTCATCACTTCGATCAATGGCAATGACACCCAGACCTTCGATGCGCTTGATACCCGCCTGTATTTGACCCCGGCCTACACCGTGGCGCACGTCACCTTCGTACGCGAATCCAAGGTCCATCACGCCGTCATGGTCCTCGCCTGCGCGCTTTAGATTGTCCTCGTGAGCGACAATCCCTTCGGCGGCATGTTCGGCGACATCTTCTCGATGTTGGGCCAACAAGGCCCCGACGCCTGGTACACGACGGCCACCCAGCTCGCGACGAATATCGCGCGAGGAGAAGACGGCGACCCCAATCCACTGCCGGTCGAGCGTTCGCGCCTCGAAGAGCTGGCCCCACTCGTCGGCCGACACGTCGACGCACTCCTCGGCGTGTCGGTGGAGCCATCGGTCGTGGCGGTGAACCGTTCGGCCCTCACGCTGGGCGCACTCGCGCAGTGGCGTCCGCTCATGGAGCCCATCGTGGAGAGCACGTCGTCGATCGGCGACAGCCTCGACCTCGGCGACAACGCGATGATGGCCCAGATGGCCGCAACCCTCGGCCCGCTCTTCACGGGCTTCCAGATGGGTTCTGTCGCCGGTCATTTCTCCGAGCGCGCGTGGTCGCTCGCGGCACTGCCGCTACCTCGCCTCGACGCTCAACGTCTCCTCGTCGTGAACAATCTCAAGAGTTTCGCCGAATCGTGGTCGTTGGAGCGCGACGAGGTCTACGTCTTCGCCCTCGCTCAAGAGTTCCTCGCCTCGCTCGTGCTGAATCAAGCGGGCACCGGCGACGCACTGCGGGCGCTGCTCATTGACACGGTGCGCGAGTCGACGAAGGCGCAGGGTGACCTTCTCACCAAGTTGCAGACAATGATCAATCCCGACGACATCGCCGGCATCATGGAGAACCCTGAATCGCTGCTCGACGGCATTGAAATGCCCGACGAGACCGACGCCACACGCGCCATCAATGCCGCCGCCAGTGTGCTACTCGCCTTCTTCGACGCGGCCGCCCACGAGATCACCGAGGCCATCCTCGGACCGCGTCCGACCCTCGTCGAGGCCTACCGACGTCATCGACGAAGTGACGCACGAGGTGAGGACGCCGCCGCCGCACTGTTTGGGATTTCGACTCAAGGAGAACACCACGACGCCGCGGCCGCCTTCGTCGCGTCAATCGCCAGCGCACACACGCTGCGAGCCTTCGACGCGTTGCTACGTGTTGACGGGCTTCCGAGTGCAGCCGAGCTCACCGCGCCCGACCAGTGGTTCACGCGAGTGACGAACTCGCCACTCGCCTAACTTTCTTCGTCGTATCCGAGGTTCCACTCGACGAGCAGATTCTCGCGCTCGGCGTCGCGGTTCACGCGCTCGCGGTTGCGACGGAACTGGGGGTCGTGGGGCGGCAGGAAACGGAGTCGGGCATCGACGCGATCGACGAAGGCCTGAATCTGCTCCTCGTCACCAAAGACCATGCGGCACTCCCAGTGGGGCGCCACGGGACCGAGGTAGATGACCTGTACGTGACCTACGGGGTCAACTACTTCGATGGTCTCTGGTGCGGGGACCTGGCTCACGATGCTCCTTTGGTGATCTTTCGATACTGGATAAACAGTCTACGCACTGGGCTCTGGAGCCGGATTGGCGCTCAATGCTGTGAAGATGCTTACAGTGGTCTTAGAGAAGTATGGTAACCAACGGCTCGTGAACAAAAGAGCCTGCCGTTATCGGTTTGTCACATAAACGGTCGCTACTGTGAAGTAAGAAGATCGGCTGAAGGGGGTGAGCATGAGTACCGAGTGGATGGCAGATGGTAAGTGCCGCGAATACCCGGCGGGGACATTTTTCCCGCGAGACGGTGTTGGCGTGATCATCGCGCAACGGATTTGTGCAACGTGCCCAGTAGCGAGCCAATGCCTCGAGTACGCGCTCGAGAATCACGTTGACCACGGAATCTGGGGTGGGTGCAGTGAGCGCGAACGTCGTCGCATGCTGCGAGAGCGCCGTCGCCGGCGCGTGCTCAACATCGACTCGCAGTAACACCTCTCGCACCCGTGTTCGAGTGCGTCGTCAACATCTCCGAGGGTCGAAATACCGCTCTCCTGCGTGACCTTTGCGCAATAGCGGGGCAATCGCTTCGTGACCTCCATAGTGACGAATTCCACAATCGCTCAGTGTTCACCCTCATCAACTCATCCGACCAACTCCTCGCTGACGCCCATTCACTGATCGCGGCGAGTTTCGAACGACTTGATCTACGTCATCACGAGGGCGTCCACCCCCGATTTGGCGTCGTCGACGTCATTCCCTTCGTGGCCCTCGATCCCCGCGACGGTGACGGCGCGGTCGCCCTGCGCGACGCCACCGCCCGATGGATTGGTAACGATCTAGGCGTGCCGGCCTTTCTCTACGGCCCCGTTGGGGCCAACACCCGGACCCTTCCTGACGTGCGCCGCGGCGCCTTCACCCGGTTCTCCCCCGACTTCGGACCGTCGCAACCTTCCGCCACGCTCGGCGCCTGCGCACTGGGAGCGCGACCAATTCTCATTGCCTGGAACCTGTGGCTTCGCGGGGTGACGCTCGAGGAGGCGCGGGCAATCGCCACGGTCGTTCGCCGTCCGGAAGTTCGCGCCCTCGCCTTCTCGGTGGGCGTGCACGTGCAGGTCAGTTGCAATCTCATTGCCCCGGGAGAGGTCGGACCCCAGATGGTCTACGACGAGGTGGCGAACCTGTTGCCCCACGGCGAAATCGTTCGTGCGGAGTTGGTGGGACTACTTCCCCGTGCGGTACTAGAGCATCAAGACCACGAACGGTGGGCCGAACTCGGTCTGAGCGACGAGCAAACGATAGAAAGCCGACTGGCCGAAGCCGGTTAGCTGGCCTGTGCGCGACGCTCGATGGCGCGCGCTCGACGGAGCCGTCGACGCTCCCGCTCGCTCATGCCACCCCAGATACCGAACTTCTCCCCATTATCGAGCGCGTACTCGAGGCAGTCTTCGCGCGCCACACAGCCACGACAGACTTCTTTGGCCTCACGAGTTGATGCGCCGCGCTCGGGGAAGAACAGATCCGGATCGACGCCCATGCAGTTCGCTCGGGCCTGCCATCCTCGATCTTCCATGCCGCTCATCAATTCCACGATCTCCACGTTGCATCCCTTCCCCGCAGTGACATACATCACCGTTGTAATTACAACGGTGTCATTGTTATGGGTTACGTGACAAATAGCAAATGGAAATTTTATTCTACCTGATCAAACCTGAAAAACAGAATTCACTATCCGGCTCGACGATGCTTCACGAAATCGTCGAGGGCGTAGGAGCCGAGTTCGTCCACGTCGGTGTAGAACAGCCGTCCTCCGTTGATTTTGGCGATCTGTTCGACGAACGGGAACTGGCTGCGCTCGATGTCGAGGGCGAACGTATTGATCGTGATCCCCGCCTTCGTGCAGCGAAGTACCTCGGCCATGGTCTTTTCGAGGGTCTCGTGCACCGGCGGCCACGCGAAGAACGGTTCGCCGTTGTCGAGGAGGTGAGCCGTTGGCTCGCCGTCGGTGACGACGACGATCTGGCGCTCCCCCCGCTCGTTTCGCATGAGGTGGCGACTGAGCGCGAGGGCGTGCTGGAGGTTCGTGCCGTAGGCGTAGTCAATGGTGAGCGCAGGAATGTCCTCGACCTTGAGTTCCTGCGCCATCTCGCCAAAACCGACCACGGCGACGAAGTCGCGGGGGAATTTGGATCGAATCAGCGACGTCAGCGCTAACACCATCTTCTTCGCCGGCACCAGATTGCTGCGCATCGCCATTGAAAGCGAGAGGTCGATGGCGAAGACGGTCGCCGATCGGCGCGTCGATTCGAACTCCTCGACTTCAAAATCGTCGGCGTGCAATTTGACCGGCGTGCCCGGACCCTGACGAAGAACCGCGTTTCGCAAGGTCTTGGGCAAATTCAGCGCGAACGGTTCGCCGGGTTGCCAGGGCTTGGAGGTCTCTTCGCGGTCGCCCCCTCGCGAAATCGTGGGTGTGCGGTGCGCGCCGATGGTGGGCGAGTCGCGCAGCTGGGCGAACAGGTCACGCAGCGCCTGTTGACCGATCTGGCGCACGCCCTTGGGCGTCAGGTGCAGCCGACTCCCCTGGCGATCAACGAATCCCTGATCACGAAGGCCCTGGAGCGCCTTCTGCAAGCGAACGACGTGGCGCGCAGCGTCGTCGCCGAGGTTGCGCCGAACGGCCTCCACGTCAACTTCGGGCAGACCCTGTGCCGCGTTCGCGTGACCGAGGAACTCCTCGAGTCCCTTCAGTTGACCGAGTTGCTCGGCGGTCGACGTGGCGTCAGCGAACGGGGATCCGTTGTCGCCGCGCATGCGGTGTGCACGATTCCAGTCAATGTCCGGGGTCGCCATGCGCAGATTCGACACCAACCGGTTCATTGAGAAATTGAGCTCCATGTTCTCCATCATTTGGCCGAACATGGAACGAAGTTCGGCCTGCTGTTCGGCCGACAGTGAGTTGAACATCGCTTCGGCGGCCGCCGCTCGTTCAGCCATGGCCCGAATGACGTCCTCGAGGCTCTCGGCGCCGGGAAAGAAATCGCCAAACTTGTCCATGAAGTCCTGGAAGGTGGGGTCGAGGTCCTCGCCGCGACGGTCCTGTTCAATCATCGTTGAGAGCGCATCCATCATGTCGCGCATGTGGGCCAACTCCTCGGAGTCGGGCCGACCCATGAGCTCCTTACTCTGCTCAAAGTAGGTATTCAGTACGTCGCGTTCGAGTTCACTCATCAACTCGTCGAACTGTTCACGCGCTTCGGACGACACGAACTCGTAGTTTCGGTAGTTGCCCAGCCGTTCGGCGATGCGGTCACTCATGAGCTCACGCTGCATCTTCTTCTGTTCGACGAGGTCGCGCGTTACTTCTTTGCGACGTTCGTCGTCGGAGGCTTCGGCCTCAGTGAGGAGATCGTCCAACTCGTCGTTCTCTATCTCTTCAATGTCGTCGAGCCAGTCGCGGTACCTCTGCATCTCACCTTCGGGGTCGGCCTGCTGTTCGAGTTCGCGTCGCTTGGCGCGCGTCTGTTCCAGTAGATCGCGTAGTCCCTCAATTCGCTCGCCATCGGCCGTGGTAAACCCCTCACGTAGCAGGCGGTCCATCGCCTCTTCGAGGTCGCCGCTTTCCATGAAGTCATCGGCCAGCATTCGGAGCATCTCTTCAACGTCCAAATCGTCGAACTCGTCATCGTCTCCGACGCGACGAAAACCGTAGCGAACGGCCACTAACGGTTCCTCGAGCGGTAGAGCGCCCGTGGACCGGACGCGTCCTTCGCCAGACGCTTCGTCAGGTAGAGGCCCTCAAGGATGAACTCTACGGCCGACGCCAACTCGCCGTCGCTGGCGTTCGGACCGGCGATCCGTCGAGCCGGGGTGTCGAGTGCGGGCATGGCGGCCAACACGGCGACGTAGTCCCTGTCGGGCAGATCGTCACCGGTGTGCACGAGGGCTTCAGTGTTGAAGGCGTCAACGATCTCCGGCGCCTCTTCCAGCAACACGTGCTCGCCGAAGCACTGGCGCACTGCCAACGACACCAATGCGGCGATCACCTGGTCGGAGTCGCTGTCGTCCATCGTGTCGAACTCGAGTTTGCCCTGGGTTGACTGCACCAACGCGCTCAGGTCACTCACGCGCGGTACGACCGTCGAGTCGTGCGTGCGCAACGTGCGGCGAAGAGCGTTGGCGACCACAATCTCGTAGTTGGCAATCGAGAGACGGACCGAAACACCCGAACTTTGCGAGATGACGTGGCTCTTTCGAGCGACGTGGCTCACCCGAGCGACGATGTCGTCAATGAACCACGGCACCTTGATCGGCACCGGCGACGTCGGCAACTTCGCCTCCTGGTGGATGATGGCGATCTCGGTCGTCAACTCGTAGGGGTAGTGCGTACGGATCTGTGAACCGAAGCGGTCCTTCAGCGGTGTGATGAGACGTCCACGATTCGTGTAGTCCTCGGGATTGGCGGTCGCCACGACCATTACGTCGAGGTCGAGGCGCACGAGGTGACCGCGAATTTGCACGTCGCGTTCCTCCAACACGTTGAGCAGACCGACCTGAATCCGCTCGGCGAGGTCGGGCAGTTCGTTCATCGCGAAGATGCCGCGGTTCGACTTGGGAACGAGTCCGTAGGAGAGGGCCTTCGGGTCGTCGAGGAAGAGACCGCCCGCGACCTTGATCGGGTCGACCTCGCCAATGAGGTCGGCCATTGACGTGTCGGGCGACGCCAACTTCTCGGCGAACCGCTGCGTTCGATGAATCCAGGTAACCGGCGTTTCGTCACCCTGCTCGGCGACGAGGTCGATCGCGTAGGCCGAGATCGGCGCGTAGGGATCGTCACGAATTTCGGAACCCACAACGATCGGTAGCCACTCATCGAGGAGTCCCACGAGTGAACGGATCATGCGCGTCTTCGCCTGACCGCGCTCGCCCAACATGATGATGTCGTGACCGGCCAAGAGCGCCGTTTCGAGTTGCGGAAGAACGGTGTCCTCGTAACCCAGGACGTCGGACGTCAGGGGTTGGCCGTCGGCCAGACGCTGTTCGAGATTGCCGCGAATCTCCTCGCGAACGGACTTCGATTCGTAGCCCGAGGAGCGGAGCGCGCCGAGCGTTCTGGGCAGTGTCGAGGGGGCGAGGGGGGTAGTCATACGTCCACTTTATGGGTTGATACCCGCTCGATCCGCTCGCCGAAGCCCCGTCGATCCGCCACGTCATCGTGACGGTGCTGATCAACGATTACTTTGAACGACGTGCCACGAAGGCGCCGACATCCTTCGTGATTGTGAGGACACCCCCGCTCAGCGACAGTCGTCGGTCGACTTCGGTGCGAAGGCGCGTGACGTCCGCGTCGGACGCGTCCTCACCGGGCGGCATCGACACGATGTACGCAACGACGTCATCGCCTGAAGTGCAGTCGAGTCGGTCCTCGTAAGGTCGCCACTCCACGTCGTCGAATGAGTTCTGCAGTTGTGCCAGTCCGCTGAGCGACCCGAATATCTCGTGATGGCGAACGAGTCGGGTTGCGCCAAAGACCGCCGTCTCAAGTGCGAAGAGCTCTCGAAGGTGTCGGGGACCGACCGTTGAGGCCAACAACGTGCCGTCAGGCCGCGTGACCCTCGCTAGTTCTCGAATCGCCAGCGACGGATCTGGTACGTGGTACAGCATCTGATTGGCGATCACGACGTCGAAGGACTGATCGGGGAACGGGAGGTCTTGCGCGTCACACTCGATTCCGGTGACCGAGTTGAACCGCCTGGAGGCTTTGGCCGACGTGATGTCAACCATGGACCGAGCGAGGTCCGTCACCGTGAGTTCAAGGACGCCCCAGTCGTCGGGCGCCGATTCCCAGAATTGGCCGGTGCCACAACCGACCTCTAGGACGTGGCGTGCTCCCGTGAGATCCACTTGGTGTCGCAGCCATTCGAACCACGGCGTCTCGGCCGTTGAGTATTTCGTGTGCAACGACGTTCGTGCGTTCAGCCGGTCCTCAGTCCCGTACTGAACGGTGCGCAGATACTCCAGGTCGTGGTTGAGGAAACGGTCGGACATCCGTTAGAACTCGAGGAACATGATGTCGAGACCGACCGGACCCAACTGGGCGTGATCGAAGGCACCGGGGACCGTGCCGATGGTGACGAAACCGAGGGTCCGATAGAGCGCAATGGCGTTCGTATTCGTCGACACGACCGCGTTGAACTGCATACCGGCGTAACCGGCCTCGCGCGACCGTGCCAGCACGTAGTCACAGAGTGCGCGACCGACGCCGGTTCCGCGCCACTCCACGGACACCATGAAACTGGCGGTCGAAATATGCGCGCCCCGGCCCGGCCGATTCGGTCCGTACTTCGCCGTGGCGACCAACACGCCGTCACGAAGCGCGACGACCGTGTGCCCGGGCGGCGACTCGACCCAGAGTTCGTGCGCCTCGTCCGAGGACAAACCATCGGGGTACGCGTAGGTATCGCCTTCGGCGACGACGGCGCGAAAGAGCGCGACGACTGCGGGCCAATCGCCTTCGGCGATCGGACGAATGTCGATGGCGCTCATCCTTCAATCGTCGCATACCGCTACCGCACGTTCGCGCGCGAAGGGTCAGGACGAGCGAATGGTTTGACGGATGAGCGACGTGCCGGGGCGATAGGCCACGTGGGCCGCACGAGGCGCATCCAGGAGAACGAGGTCGGCCCGTGCACCAATCGCGAGCCATCCGATGTCGTCGCGGCGCAGCGCGGCCGCTCCCCCGGCCGTCGCCGCCCACAACGCTTCGTCGGCGCTCAAGTGCATGTCGCGCACGGCGATCGCGATGCAGAACGCCATGCTCGTGACGTACGACGTGCCGGGATTGCAATCGGTGGCGAGTGCGACGACCACGCCCGAATCAAGGAGTCGCCGAGCTGACGCGTACGGGGACCGCGTCGAGAAATCGGCACCGGGTAACAGCGTCGCCACCGTCGACGATGCGCGCAACGCCGCAACGTCATCGTCGGTCAGGTAGTTGCAGTGATCGACACTTGCGGCATCGAACTCAACGGCGAGCGCGACACCGCCCGTCTCGCCCAACTGATTCCCGTGCACCCGAACGCCCATGCCGACGACCTTTCCCGCAGTGAGAATGGCCCTGGATTCGTCGACGTCGAAGGCGCCGGTGTCGCAGAACACGTCGATCCACTTCGCTCGCGAGCAGGCGTCGAGCATGGGGCCCTTCACGAGGTCCACGTACGTCGCGCGATCGTGCGCGAACTCCTCGGGGACGACGTGCGCACCGAGGAACGTGACTTCGTCGCTGAATTGGCCAGCGATGTCCAAAAGTCGCGACTCTCCCTCAACGGTCAATTCGTAACCACTCTTTATCTCGACCGTGGTGACACCGCCAGCCCTTAGTTCGCCGAAACGCCTCTTCGTTACGCGACGAAGTTCGTCGCTCGACGCCGCGCGGGTCGCGGCGACGGTTCGTCCGATGCCGCCGCCGTCGTACGGTCTGCCGGCCATCCGGGACTCGAACTCGTCGGAGCGTTCGCCCGCGAAGACGAGGTGCGTGTGCGAGTCGACGAAACCGGGGATCACTGCGCAGTGCTGCGCGTCGATCATTTCGTCGGCGGCCGGCGCGTCGGACGTGGCGCCGACCCAGAGCACCTCTTCGTCGTTCAGGACCATCGCCGCGTTCGTGAGACGGCCCATCACCGAACCGTCGCCGAGTGTCGGGTCGTTCGTCGTCAACTCGCTGATATTCGTAATGACCCGAGTGGTCATCACACTTCGCGCATCGGAATGCGAACGCCTCGCTCTTCGGCCGTCTGTTCGGCGCGCTCGTAGCCGGCGTCGACGTGACGGATGACGCCCATGCCGGGATCGTTCGTGAGGACGCGCTCGAGTTTCTGCGCCGCCAACTCGGTGCCGTCGGCGACACAGACCTGACCGGCGTGAATCGAACGACCAATGCCGACGCCGCCACCGTGATGGATGGAGACCCACGTCGCCCCGGACGCGGTGTTGACCAGTGCGTTGAGGAGTGGCCAGTCGGCAATCGCGTCCGAGCCGTCGAGCATCGACTCGGTCTCGCGGTAGGGAGAGGCGACCGAACCGCTGTCGAGGTGGTCACGACCGATGACGATCGGCGCCGAGATCGCCCCCGTCGCCACGAGGTCGTTGAAGGCCAGTCCCGCGACGTCTCGTTCGCCGTAACCGAGCCAGCAGATTCGCGCCGGCAGTCCCTGGAACGCGACCTTCTCCTGCGCCTTCGTGATCCAACGACGAAGCGCCTCGTTTTCGGGAAAGAGGTCGAGGACGGCCTGGTCGGTACGGGCAATGTCCTTCGGGTCACCCGACAACGCGGCCCACCGAAACGGACCCTTCCCCTCGCAGAACAGTGGTCGAAGGTACTCGGGCACGAAGCCCGGGAAGGCGAACGCGCGGTCGTAGCCACCGAGTTGCGCTTCTCCCCTGATGGAGTTGCCGTAGTCGAAGACCTCGGCCCCGCGGTCCATGAAGCCAACCATGGCCTCTACCTGCTTGGCCATGGACTGACGGGCCCGGTCGGTGAACTCCTCGGGCTTCTTCTCCGCGTAGTCGTGCCAATCGCCGAGATCGATTCCCTCGGGCAGGTAACTCAGCGGATCGTGAGCCGAGGTTTGGTCGGTCACGATGTCGATGTCCACCTCGCGCGCCAACAACTCGGTGAAGACGGTGGCGGCGTTGCCCACCAGACCAACGCTGACGGCTCGACGTTCCCGCTTCGCCGCCTCCACGCGACGAACGGCGTCGTCGAAGTCGGCGGTCCATTCGTCCAGGTAGCGCTGGTCGACGCGGCGCTGCAGTCGCGAGGGATCAACGTCGACGCAAAGACAGACGCCGTCGTTCATCGTGACGGCGAGGGGTTGCGCGCCGCCCATGCCACCGGCGCCACCGGTGAGCGTCAACGTGCCGGCGAGCGTCCCGTTGAAGTGTCGGTTGGCCACGGCCGAGAACGTTTCGTAGGTACCTTGAAGGATGCCCTGGGTGCCAATGTAGATCCACGAGCCGGCCGTCATCTGTCCGTACATCGTGAGACCGAGCGCTTCGAGGCGTCGGAACTCGGGCCAGGTCGCCCAATCACCCACCAGGTTGGAGTTGGCCAGCAAGACCCGTGGCGCCCACTCGTGGGTCTGAAAGACGCCGACCGGTCGACCGGACTGCACCAACATCGTCTCGTCGTCCTTCAGCGTGCGCAGCGTGCGCACGAGGGCGTCGAAACTGCGCCAGTCCCGCGCGGCACGTCCCGTGCCGCCGTAGACGACGAGGTCGTCGGGCCGTTCGGCGACCTCGGGGTCGAGGTTGTTCTGCAACATTCGTAGCGCCGCCTCTTGGGGCCAACCGAGCGTCGTCAGCGTGTTACCGCGTGCCGCGCGAACGGGACGAGCACCTTCCATCTCCACAACCTTTCCTTGCTACGAGATTGGCACGTGACGACGGGCGATGTCGAGCAATTCACCGCTGCGCACCAGTTCCGCGACGGCGGCGATTTCCGGCGAGAGCCAACGGTCGTGGCCCGGTCCTCCCGAAACCGCGTTCACGCGGTCACTGACCGCGCCGGTGGCGACCGAGGGCGTGAGCGGGCGGCGAAGAGCGAGGGCGCGTGCGCCGGTCAAGAGCTCAATGGCGACGACGTCGGCGAAGGCGTCGAGCGACGTACGGAGTTTGCGCGCGGCGTGCCAACCCATCGACACGTGGTCTTCCTGCATGCCCGAGGACGGAATGGAGTCCACGCTGGCCGGAGACGCGAGGCGCTTCATTTCCGACACCAGGGCGGCCTGCGCGTACTGCGCGATCATGAGACCGGAATCGACACCGGCCTGTTCGGCGAGAAAGGGTGGCAGTCCGAAACTGCGCGAGACGTCGAGCATTCGGTCGGTGCGCCGTTCGGACATTGAGGCGACGTCCGCCAGGGCGATGGCGAGGAAGTCGAGCGCGTACCCAATCGGAGCGCCATGGAAGTTCCCGTTGGAGACGAGCGAGCCGTTAGCCAGCACCGATGGGTTGTCGATTGCGGACGTCAACTCAACGTCGGCCACGTGGGTCGCGAACGCAAAGGTGTCGCGAGCGGCGCCGTGCACCTGAGGGGCGCAGCGCAGTGAGTAGGCGTCCTGCACCTGGGTCGGGTCATCGATGTGCGAACTCACGATGACGGAATCAGCCAGCAGCCTCAAGAGATTGGCCGCGCTCTCGGCTTGGCCCGCGTGGGGACGAAGGGTGTGGATCTCGGCGAGGAAAACCTGGTCCGTCCCGCGCAGGGCCTGAATGGAAATCGCCGCGGCGACGTCCATCAACTGCAACAGGGCCATCCCGTCGTCGAGGGCGAGGACCAACTGTCCGAGCATGCCGTCCGTCCCGTTGATCAGCGCCAGTCCCTCCTTTTCGGCGAGCACGACGGGCGAGAGATCGCTTTCACTCAGTGCCTCTGAGGCGAGCATTCGTCGACCGCCGCGGTCGCGCACGTCACCCTCGCCCATCAACGCGAGCGCCACGTGGGCCAACGGTGCGAGGTCCCCGGAACAGCCCAGCGATCCGAATTCGTGCACGACCGGGGTGATACCCGAGTTCAGCAGCGCGCAGTAGGCCTCCGCGGTCGAACGACGCACTCCCGAAACACCGCTGCAGAGATTCGAGAGTCGCGACACCATCATCGCGCGCACGACCTCGGTCTCCACTTCTGGTCCCACGCCGGCGGCGTGGGAGCGAATGAGCGAGCGCTGCAGGTCCCGACGCTCGTCGGGCGAGATGAACGTGGTGGCGAGCGAGCCGAAACCGGTCGAGAGGCCGTAGACCGGCGTGCCACTCTCCACGAGGACGTCAATGGCGCGGCGTTGTCGGTCCAGTCGCTCGAGCACGGCGTCGCTCAACGTCACCGGCTCGAATCCCCGAGCGACGGCGATGAGTTGGGCTCTCGTGAGGCGGTCGAGGTCGAGGACTACGGCCACTGCACTCTCCTTCGCACGCCGGCGAGCACCTCGAGCACCAGCAGCGCCGCGAGTCGAACCGTGCGCTCGTCGGCGCTGTCGCGTTCCACGTCGACCTCAGTGATGTCAATGGCGCTGACCGCGTGATTGGCGGCGACGGCTCGCACGAAGCGACGCATCTCGTCGGCACTGAGACCGCCGGGGACGGCGGCCGGACAGCCGGGCACGACCGAACGATCGGCCGCGTCCATGTCGATGTCCACGTAGACGTGGCGTCCCCCGGCGCCGGCGATACCGACTGCGCGAAGCGCCACCTCTTCGACCGGTTCGGAATGCAACAGGTCGCGCGATATCACCGTGACGCCGGCCTCGTGCGCCCGACGGGCGTAGAACTCAGAATTGGAGAAGTCCGCGAGACCGACCTGCACCACGTGATGGCCGTCGAGGCCGTCGGCGAGGAGTTGGCGTACTGGTGAACCGTTGGAGGTGCCGTCGCGCATGTCGAGGTGCGCGTCGAGGGTGACCAGTCCAACGTTCGAGTAATCGCCTCCACAGAGAGCCTTCAGTCCGTGCCACGTCGCAGCGTTGTCACCACCGAGGATGAGACGGAGCCCCACCTCGGGCGACATGGCGGCCAGGGCGTCGGTGATCCGTTCCGTCCCGCCCTCACTGTCCGGGTTCAGCGCGTCGCCGTAGTCGACGAGGGCGACGTGATCGGCGAGGTCGATCGACTCGCTGAAGAGCCAGGTGGCGTAGCGCGTAAGGGCGCGGCGCACAGCGGCCGGCGTGCTGGTCGACGAAC
>DATCFS010000171.1:0-2705 GCA_036509375.1 Acidimicrobiales bacterium | reverse complement strand
GAACCAATTCGTCCTTCGTCATTTTCGAGGTGACGTCAACCTTCAGCCGCTTCGCGCGCTCCATCAACTCGGCCTTGGTCATCGCGTCGAGACCCTGACGCTCGTGATGAGTCGAGACCTTCAGACTCGCGCTCTTGGAGGCCGCGGCCGTCTTGGCCGCCGAGCGAGTTGGCCGCTTCGACGAGCGGTCAATGGATGCCTGCAACGCGGACATCAAATCCACCACGTTCGACTTCGGTCGGTCTTCGGCACCGTGTACGACGGCATGGCCGGCGCGCTTTTCTTCGATGAGTTCCTCAACACGCTGGCGGTACGTGTTCTTGTAACGACTGGGATCCCACGTGTCGGTCAACGAGTCAACGAGCTTCTTCGCGATCGATAGTTCCTTGGCGTTGGCGTCACCAATCGGTGGCAGGGAGTCGAGCTCCTCTTCGGGATTTCGAATCTCGTCTTCGAAGTACATCGTTTCGAGCATCAATACCTTTTCGGCAGGACGGACGGCGACGAGGTGCTCCTTGTCGCGCAATACCAATGTCGCGATGCCAACCTTTTTTGTTTCGAGCATTGCTTGGAGCAACAATGAGTAGGCACGATCGGCACCCTTGCCCTTGGGGGCGAGGTAGTACGACTGTCGAAAGAAGATCGGGTCGATGTCGTCTAAGTCGACGAAGTCTTGAATCTCGATAAGTTCTGATTTACCGGGAGCGGCCTCGGACATCTCCTCACGCGTGACGACGACGTATTCGTCTCCACCCAATGGGAAGCCGTTGACGATGTCTTCAGAGGACAGTTCCTCACCGGTCACTTCGTCGACCTTCTTGTAACGGACCCGGTGTGACGTGTTCTTTCGCAGTTGGTTGAAGTGGATGGTCTGGTCTGACGTCGCGCTGTAGAGACCCACAGGGACGTTGACCAATCCGAAGCTCAAAAACCCTGTCCATGTGGAGCGCGCCATCTGAATTTCTCCTCGACGAGTGAATCGTGAGACCGACAATGAAAGATTTTATCATCGACCTCCCGCCATTCACAAGAAATTTTGAAGCGCTGGCATTCGTTGGACTCTCCGTGGTCCACCGAAGTGTCACACCCTCGATTTAGGTTTTCGAGCATGTCCCTACCAACGCTCGACACATCGAACGGCGTTGACTGCACCTCGTGCGACGACAACCTGCTCCACTGCCACGGCACATGGATTGCGGATGCCAACGGCTCGTCCGTGTGCTCCGACGATCCCGACTGCACGCTCAACGTTGATGAGCACTGGTTCTCTTGGATTGAGGATGAGGGAATCTCTCCGTTGAAGTAAAGCGCGATGCGACTGCTGCATTCGCGACGTTGGCGCCCGAAGGTTTGAGGCAGTTTTCGTCGATCGCGCGGTCGCCGCGACCAGAAATATTTTCAGAGGTCCACATCGTGAGAGCGTGCAATGCCGGGATGAGGGCCTTACCCGCGTCGGGCAGTTGACTGAGACTGGGGGACCGGGCTTGACTACGCGTACGACGAGGCCGGCCCTTGGGGCGCCGTGCACTGCGGGCAAGTCCCGTGCGGGCCAACAATGGCGCAAATGCGCGTGATTATGCTTGCCAGTGACTCGGCTTTGGATTTCGTGCACTGTTCGGGCCTACCTGTGACCAAGTGAGGATGCGACGATGACGACGGACGATCCAACGCAACAAGGTGGCGAATTCAGCGCTGAGGCGAGCACCGAGTTGCTCCGCGAACGATACTGCTCGCTCCTTCAGCGAAGTCTGACTCGCTACGAGATGGACGCTGAGACCTCCTACACCCCGATTGAAGGGGTGGGCCACGCCGTCCTTGGACCAGTGATTCAAGGCGTTCAGCGAGTGCTGAGGACGAAGTCCCACGCCATCGTCAAATACGGTCCGCCGGACAATCAGGTTCGCGGCGAGGGTCGAGACTGGCCCATGAGCGCCGAGACGATGGTCGGCATGAAGCGTCTCGAGAATCTGCGCGAATGCTTGGTGCAAGTGTTCGCCGACGACGTCCCCGGCGATGTTCTGGAAGCCGGCGTGTGGCGAGGCGGATCAAGCATCTTCATGCGCGGAGTGATTACCGCCTATGGACAAACGCACCGTCGATCGTGGGTCGCCGACTCGTTCGCGGGATTGCCGAAGACGGAACCGGGAAAGTACCCCTCCGATAAGGGCCTCAATTTGTACAAGTACGACCAACTGAGCGTTTCTCTCGAAAAGGTGAAAGCCAACTTCGCGAAATACGATCTATTGGACGACTCGGTGCACTTCTTGCAAGGTTGGTTCGAGGACACGTTGCCGAACGCACCGATTGAGCAACTCGCCTTGCTGCGCCTCGACGGGGACCTGTACTCGTCCACCATCCAGACGCTCGACGCGCTCTTCGACAAGGTTTCGGTGGGCGGCTTCGTCGTAGTCGACGACTACGGTTCGATTCCCGCCTGCAAGCAGGCAACCGATGACTTCCGGTCGCGTCGCGGTATTGAAGACACCATTGAAGTCATCGACTGGGCCGGCGTGTACTGGCGCAAGAGCCGTACGTAAGTGGGAATCGCTGCGAATTGCTGTGGACGGCGCCTCGCGTTGTCACAGTTCCAGTAGTCCGTGTTCGCGAATCGCGCGGAGCAGTAACACCTCTTTGGTGCGCCGGCCGGGACTTGAACCCGGAACCTGTTGATTAAGAGTCAAATGCTCTGCCAATTGAGCTACCGG
>DATCFS010000170.1:0-4334 GCA_036509375.1 Acidimicrobiales bacterium | reverse complement strand
AATCGGCGCGACTCGCACACCTCATTGGCGCGCGCGTGCTCGCGGTCAACCTCGGCCGACTCGGCTTTCTTCTCAATATTCCCTCGACCGAGATCGTGGAAGACGCGAAGCGCGCCCTCGACGACAACGATGATGTGGTTGAGCGACTGGCGCTGAGGATCTCGGTCTCGGGGACCGACATCAACGAATTCGCCCTTAACGAGGTGGTCGTCGAGCGCGCATCAGCGGGACACATGGTTCGACTGAAGACGTTTGTCAACGAAGAGGAGTACCTCACGTACTCGGCCGACGGCGTCATGGTCTCGACGCCAACGGGCAGCACGGGCTACAACTTCTCGGCCGGGGGACCGGTCGTGGAGGCAACGGTGCCCGTGATGATCCTTACGCCCGTCGCCCCGCACTTCACCATTGACCGATCGATCGTCGTTGCCGACGACAAGGTGATTCGACTCGTCGCCGAGGACAAGTCGGCGTTGATCGTGGCGGACGGTCAGGGAATCGGCTCACTCGAACCGGGCCAATTCGTCGAAGTTCGCAAGAGCCCGACGCCGGTGCGCGTCGTCGCGACCAGAAGCTTCGACCTCGCCTTTCGTTTGCACGAGAGCCTTCGAGAGGGCCATGCCTAAGTCACAGTTGTTGGAGTTGTACGCCCATGGTATTGGTGTCGTCCAAGACGCTCGACTGGAATTCGGTCCCGGATTCAACGTGATCACTGGCGAGACCGGTGCCGGCAAGACTCTGTTACTCGGCGCACTGGAGCTCTGCCTCGGTGGTAACGGCCCCGCCGGTCGCTCACCGAGTGCGATGGATCTCCGTGCCGCCGCGGTCTTCAGTCTCGGCGAGCGCGAAATTGTCCTCACCCGCGAGACCGGCTCCTCGGGGCGCCTGAGAAGTGCCATTGACGGCGTGTCGAGCAGTGCCGGGGCTCTGCGCAACTTGGCCGACGATCTCATCGTCATTCACGGCCAACACGATTCGCTCTCCCTTCGTCAGCGCGGTGAGATTGTGCGCATCGTGGACGCCAGCGGTGGCGTAGAGACAGAGGAATTGGATCACACCCGTCTCGAGCTCCGAGCCGCGCGCCAACGGCGCGAAGCACTGGGTGGCAACGGGGATGAGCGCGAGCGCGAATTGGCGTACCTGTCATTTCAAATTGGCGAGCTCGAGTCAGCGGCCATTGTTTCGCCCGAGGAATTGGACGAAACACTGGAAGAACTGACACGGCTGACGACGTTGCGCGACGGACAGGCCGCGCTCGTGGAGGTACTCGATCTTCTCGATGCCGATACCGACGGCGCCGTCCTGGCACTCTTCGCGCAGGCCATAGGTCGTCTACCTTCGGCCGAGGCCTACGACGTACCGCGCGCGATGTTGCGCGGAGCCCTCGAACAGTCGCGTGAGGGCGTCCACGAGTTAGCCCTCTTCGCCGACGTCGAAGCCTTCGATCCCTCGGCGCTGAAGGACCTCGAAGACCGAGCGACGCAACTCCAGCAGGTGGCCCGCAAATACGGCGGTTCGTTGGCCTACGCACTCGCGACCCTCGACGACGCGCGCGAGCAACACCAACTGCTACTCGACGCGTCGTCAACCTCCCTCGCGCTCGACGGCGAGATCGTGGAGCTGGAACGTCGGGCTGCGTCGCTCGCCGCCGCCACACGATTAGCACGACAACGCGCCGCCCAGTCCCTCACTGCGGCGATCGCCAAGCAATTACCACGGGTCGCGCTCAACCACGCCACGCTCCGTTTCGACGTCGACGGCGAGGATGGTTCGCAGATGCAGTTACTCTTTGCCGCCAACCCCGGTCAGACCGAGGGGCCGTTGGAGTCGCTCGCGAGCGGCGGTGAACTGAGTCGGGTGCTGCTCGCACTCTCGCTCGAAACTGCCGACGAGGACGTGGTCACGGTCTTTGACGAGGTGGACGCGGGCATCGGGGGTCAAGTCGCCCAACAGATAGGGGAGTGCCTTCGTGAGGTCGCGCGCAATCGCCAAGTGTTGGCGGTCACGCACTTGGCGTCGGTTGCCGCGAAGGCCGATCAACACTTCGTCGTCGAGAAGTCAGTGACCGAGGACAGCGTGATGACGAGTGTTCGACTACTCGAAGGCAGCGAACGCATCGACGAAATTGCTCGAATGCTGGCGGGCAATGAAATCACGAGTGAATCAAGGGCTCTCGCCCAGCAGTTGCTCGAAACACCGCGTTAATAGAACCGAAGCGTCGCACGCGCTCGCTATGCTGGAGTTCCGTGGAAGCGGCGGTTTACGAATGACCAAATTCGTCTTTGTAACGGGTGGTGTTTCGAGTTCTCTCGGAAAGGGACTGACGGCCTCCTCGCTCGGTCGACTCCTCAAGTCTCGTGGCCTGAAGGTCACCATGTGCAAGCTCGATCCCTATCTGAACGTGGACCCCGGCACGATGAATCCCGGAGAACACGGGGAAGTCTTCGTGACCGATGACGGTGGCGAGACCGACCTCGACCTCGGACATTACGAACGATTCATTGACGAATCGCTCTCGAAGATGTCCAACACCACGACCGGCTCGGTCTACTCGAATGTGATCGCGAAGGAACGAAGGGGTGACTATTTGGGAAAGACTGTCCAAGTCATCCCACATATCACCGACGAGATTAAGGAACGGGTCCGACGACTCGGTACCCTCGGCGCCGATGTCGTGATCGTCGAGATCGGCGGCACGGTCGGCGACATCGAGATTGTCCCCTTCATTGAGTCCATCCGTCAGTTCCGGCGTGACGCCGGACGTGACAACGTCTGTTATGTCCACCTGACGCTCGTGCCGTACCTCGCCCCATCGGGTGAGCAAAAGACCAAGCCCACACAGCACTCGGTCACCGAACTTCGCTCTCGCGGTATTCAACCCGACGTCATCGTCTGTCGTAGTGACCAACCATTGTCGGACGGACTCAAGCGGAAGATCTCCCTGCTCTGTGACGTGCCGATGAGCGCGGTGATTTCGGCCGTTGACGCTCCGAGTATCTACGACATCCCGATCACGATGTACGACGAGGGCCTCGACACCATGGTGTGCAACACCCTGGGCATCGACCTCGAGAGCAATCCCATCGACCTTTCCGCGTGGCGCGAGGTCGTTCGACGCGTGCACTCCACCACCAAGACGCTGCGCATCGGCGTCGTGGGCAAGTACGTCACGATGCCCGACGCCTACCTGTCGGTGGGCGAGTCAATCCGTCACGCCGGGTTCGCGGTGGGCGCCAAGACCAATATCGAGTGGTTGGAGGCCGAGCGGGTCCCCTCGGAGATTGACTCCGAGCGCATTCGTCAACTCGACGGCATCGTCGTGCCCGGTGGTTTCGGCGAACGCGGGGTCGAAGGCATGATCGCCGCGGCGAGGATCGCCCGCGAGCACGACATTCCCTATCTCGGTCTCTGCCTCGGGATGCAGGTCATGGTGGTCGAATTCGCCCGTCACTGCCTGGGACTGAGCGACGCGCACTCGACCGAGATTTCGATCAGCACCTCCGCACCCGTGATCGCACTCATGGCGGAGCAGATGGACGTCACCGACCTCGGGGGCACGATGCGACTCGGCGCCTGTCCGGCGATGCTCGACGAGGGATCGGTTGTCGCGGCCCTCTACGGCACGACCGTGGTCTCGGAGCGCCACCGTCACCGCTACGAGTTCAATTCGAGGTACCGAGCACAGTTTGAAGAGGCCGGCATGCGCTGTTCGGGTACGTCACCAGACGGACGACTGGTCGAATTTACCGAGATCGCGAACCACCCGTTCTTCGTCGGTACCCAGGCACACCCCGAGTTCAAATCTCGTCCCGATCGGCCGCACCCGTTGTTCCTCGGTCTCGTCAAGGCGGCCGCGGCCCGTGCCGAAGGTCGCGAACCCCACATCATCGATCCGGAATCGGTCGACGCCACGTTGTGAGCGAGTCGTTCCACGTCGTGGGGACGAAGCCGCTGTTGCAGTCCTACGTTTTTGGGGTCGAACAGCGAACGGTGCAACACGACGACGAGATCTTTCAACGCGACGTCGTCACGCACCCCGGCGCCGTGGCCATTCTCGCGGTCAACGATCGAGGTGAGATTGGCCTCATTCGCCAGTACCGCACTCCCTTCGACCGGCTCTGTTGGGAGATCCCGGCCGGCACCTTGGACGTCGTGGGGGAGAACCGACTGGACGCAGCGAAACGTGAACTGTTGGAGGAACTGGGCTGCGAGGCCGAGCGTTGGACGTTGCTCGGCACGTTCATGGTTTCGCCGGGATGGTCCAATCAGTTGATGACGATTTACGAGGCGCGCGAATTGCGACTCGGCGAGCGCAGCCCCGCCGGACCCGAAGA
>DATCFS010000169.1:0-4659 GCA_036509375.1 Acidimicrobiales bacterium | reverse complement strand
ACCAGCACCGGCACTTCGTCGACCGAAGGTAGTTCGTGCGCGTGGATGTCGGTAGCACTCAACTCGGACGAGCGGGCCGTGAATCGCAGCGTGTCGCTTCCGTAATCGACGTGAAGTTGTGCTCCCATGCGTGCCAACACGGCGAGGTAACCGTTTCGTTCCGGCGAAACTTCCAGATGCGTCACGTCGATCATCGCGTCGGGGTGGACGGCGGCCAACACGGCGAAGAACGCCGCCTGCGAGGGGTCCCCGGGCACGTCCCACTCACACCGACGGGGTCGACCGGGCTCGAGCGTCACAGTGCGACCGAGGTCCGCGTCGCCGGACGCACTCGACACCGCAATGCCCGCCCTGGCCATCATCTCTTCGGTCGTCGAACGGGTTCGCACGTCTTCTCGCACCGTCGTTCGTCCCGTTGCGCGAAGTCCGGCGAAGAGGATCGCCGACTTCACCTGGGCACTGGCCATCGGCAGGTGATACGTGATACCTCGAAGTTCGGAACTGCCACGGATGATGAGCGGCGCGGTGGTGCGCTCACCTCGACCTTCAACGCTCGAACCCATGTCGGACAACGGTCGAGCCACGCGGTCCATGGGACGCTGCGAGAGTGACTCGTCGCCAATGAGCGTGTGCTCACCGACGATGCTGCTCACGACGCCGGCGAGCAGTCGCATCGTCGTGCCGGAGTTGCCGCAGTCGAGTGGCTCCCTGGTGGCGCGGAGCCCGTCATCGGGCCCGGTTACGACGACGAGGCCGTCTCGGTCCTCGCGACGCGCCCCTAATTGCACCATGATGCGGCTCGTGGCAGCGACGTCCAGGCCGGTGGAGAGTCCGACAATTCGACTCTCGCCTTCCGCGAGGGCACTCAGCATCAAGGCTCGGTGCGACGTGCTCTTATCCCCGGGGACGCGTAGCGATCCGTTCACGCTCGTTGCGTGTTCAACCCGCCGTGCGTCCGTCACTGTTCGCGGACCACCTGAAATCCGAGGGTACTCAACGCGTCGGCGAACAGTGTCGTCTGCTGCGCGTCGATCGCGAGCAACAACGTACCGCCGACGCCCTCGATACCGTGGGCAATCTCGATGTCGTAGATGTTGACGAGCAGCTCCGACGCCGCCATCGTCACCTTCGCCAGTACTCCTGGTTCGTCGCTGACCTTCACGCGCAAGTACGCGAGATTGTCCGAACTGAGCGCTCGACCGGGCAGCTGTCTGCGCGCACGCGCGGCCGTCAAGAGGCTGTCCAGAATGACGTCGCGTCCGTCGTCCAAGAGCGCATGGCGCAGCGACTTCAGTCGGTTTTCGAGCGATTCGAGACTCTGGGCCACGGCCTCGCGATTCTCGAAGAGGATGTCGGGCCAAATGGCCGGATCGCCCGCGGCGACCCTGGTCATGTCGCGAAAACCGCCGGCGGCCAACTGCAGCAGCACGGCGTCCTCTTCGGCGACGAGTGACGCCTCGTTCATCAATGAGCCCGCCAGCAGGTGGGGGACGTGACTGGCGATCGCCACCAGCCGGTCGTGGTCGCCGGCCCCAATCGCCACGACGTTGGCGCCGATCTCGCGCAAGATGCCGTGCAGGGTCGAATAGGTACCTGGCGAGGTCCGATCCGTCGGTGTGAGCACCCAGGTGCAGTTTCGAAAGAGATCGTCACGAGCTCCGGAGAGTCCGCGCTGTTCCGATCCGGCCATGGGGTGGCCGCCGAGGAATCGGGGGTCGTCAACCGCACTGACGATCGATCCCTTCACGCCGGCAACATCCGTGACGATGAGGTCCGGTCGGGCGTTCGAACGGAGCAGTTCAACGGCGAGTCTCGCCACGGTGCCGGCGGGCGTCGCAATGAAGATGACCGTGAGATCCGTCGGCGCGACGGTGTCGTCAATGATGCCGGAGGAGAGTGCCGCCGCGGTCACGTCCCCGTCCGAATCGATACCCGTGACGGACCAGCCGCACGCTCGAAGGGCGAGCGCCAGTGACGCGCCAATGAGCCCGAGGCCCACGACGTGGGCGTGGCGACTATTCGGGGAGGTCATCACGCAAGACTTGGGCGTTGCGCAGGTACACGTGGCGCAGTTCGTCGCGCGGTTTCGTCGTGTAGATGTGCATCAGGATCCGGATGCACAGGGCCATGGACCCGGGCACGTTGATCTCACTCGCGCAGAGCAGCGGAATGTCGCCGAAACCAATGCCGCGCGCACCAGTTGCCGGAAAGGCCGAGGTGAGGTCGGTGCTCGTCGTGAAAACGACGCTGATCACGTCGTCGTGGGCCAACTCGTTGCGGTCCATCATCGCTCGAAGCAGTTCTTGGGTCGCCTCTTGAATATCCTCGGGCGTGTCGAGCGCGCACGTGGTCGCGCCGCGCAGGCCCCTCATTTGTGCCGATCTCATGATGGCATCGTAGATGCCATGTCGTCGGACATCCCCACGGCCTCCATGAGACGTCGAACTTCGGCGAGCGAGAGCTGACGCGACGCGCCGGGCGACAACGTCGCGTCCTGTATCGGTCCGATACGGGTACGCACTAAGCGGGTGACGTCGTGACCGACCGCGGTGCACATCCGGCGCACCTGTCGGTTGCGACCTTCGTGGATCACGATGCGCAAGAGTCCCTCACTCACGCGGCTGACCTGCGCCGGACTGGTCATGCCGTCCTCGAGTTCAACGCCGTCGCGGAGTCGGCGAATCGCGGCCGGTGCGGGATCACCTTCGACGCGAACGAGGTACTCCTTGGCGATGCCGGAACTGGGATGGGTGAGGAGGTGCGCCAGTCGTCCGTCGTTCGTGAGGATGAGCAGTCCCTCGGTGTTCATATCGAGACGGCCGACCGGAAAGATACGAACCGGTGACTCCACGAGGTCGAGCACGGTCGTTCGACCCTGGGGGTCCGAGGCCGTCGTGACGACACCGTCGGGCTTGTTGAGGAGGAAGTAGACGGTGTTTTGGGCCGTCGGCGCCAACGAGCCGTCAACGCAGATGATCTGGACGTTCGGATCGACGCGATTGCCCAGTTCGGCCACTCGCCCGTCAATCGTCACGCGACCCTCCGCAATGAGGATCTCGCACGATCGACGCGAGCCGAATCCGGCGCGGGCCAACGTCTTTTGTAGTCGTTCGCCCTCGTCCAACTACGAAACCTCGGAGCTTTCGTTGTCCTCGTCGTTCATCTCGTCGACGAGTCGATTGGCCGTTTCGATGGGCGGCATGAACTCTTCAATGGGCGGAAGGTCACTGAGCGTGGCGAGACCCATGCGGTCGAGAAACAGTTCGGTCGTGCCGTACAAGATGGGCTGGCCCGGTCCCCCGGCGCGACCCTGCTCTTCGATGTAGCCGCGTTGTTCGAGGAGTCGAGAGACGCCGTCAACGTTGACGCCGCGAAGTGCCGTGATCTGGGCACGAGAGATGGGCTGTCGGTAGGCAATAATTGCCAGCGTTTCGAGCGCGGCCGAACTGAGGCGGTGCGACACGTCGCGATTGGCGAATTTGGCCACCCACGCCGCCACGTCGGGCGACGACTGCAGCACCCAACCGCTCGCCAGTTCGGCCAACTGGAATCCCCGACGGTCATCCTGGAACTCCTGACGCAACGCGCGAAGCGTCAAGGTCACGAGTTCGCTCTCCGCGTCAACGACGTCAGCCAGCTCTTCGGCCGAGATTGGCTCCAACGCGACAGTGAGCATCGCCTCAAGTTTTTGGTCGAGTGTGAACTCATCCCTCATAACTATCAACCCTTCCAATCTCGAGAACCTGTTCGGCATCGAGCCATTCAATCTGCACGTCGCCAAACGTGGCACCCTGACCGAGATCGATCAGGCCGAGCTTGCAAAGCTCCAACAGCGCCAGAAAGTGCACGATGATCTCGATGCGACTGCCGAGTCCCTCGGTGAGGGCACGAAACGAGAGACGTCCCATTGACGGCAGTCGTTGGGAAAGCGACACGACGGTTTCGGCGACCGACACGGCGTCGACCGTGACGTGGTTGAGACGGATGACGGGCACCGGCTTCTCTTCGATGCCGCGCAAGTAGGCACCGGCCAAGAGGGCCGTGGTGACGCCCGCGAGCAGGTCCGGGGGCTGTACCTCGAAGCCGTCGTCGATACCCCGCAGACGCGGATAGGCCTGGGCGGCGCGTTGGAAGAGCGAGACGAAGGCGTCGGCGAGCGCGGCGTAGGTGCGAAGTTCCAGGAGCCTCGCCAAGAGCACGTCGCGCTCTTCCCAGCCCACGAACTCCTCGTCGGGTTCGGTGCCGTCGCGTCCCGGCAGGAGACTTCGGCTCTTCATTTCAAGCAGGATCGACGCAATCAGCAAGAACTCCGACAGTTCGGCCACGTCAATGGCTACCGTGTCGTCGCGCAACACCGCGACGAACTCGTCGACGAGTGGCCCGAGGGCCACGTCCAGCACGTCCATCTCGTGGGTGCTGATTAACTGGAGGAGCAGCTCAATGGGGCCGCTGAAGGACGGCGTCGTCACGACGAAGGTCACGGCCACAGACTAGTTCGCGCCGGTTTGCACGCGGTCCTCATCTACAATTGGACGGTGAGAATACTTTCTGGGATGCAGCCCTCGGGCACGTTGCACATTGGTAACTATCTCGGAGCGCTGAAGCAGTGGGTGGGGTCACAGAGCCCCGAGGCGTACTACTGCGTTGTTGACCTGCACG
>DATCFS010000168.1:0-4292 GCA_036509375.1 Acidimicrobiales bacterium | reverse complement strand
GAAACACCCCCGTCGGCCACCAAGTTCGAGAGCCTCGATCAAGCCGAAAATGGCATCGGACTCGTCGCGGCCTTCGTACAGAGTTTCGTTGAGCACACCGAGATGGACAAACTCGGCACCGGCTTCTTTCAGTCAGTCGATGGCGCGCCGGCCATTGGCTACCGTGCGCCGCGCGGGGGCGTGGCCTCCGATCTCCACGGCGACGACGTGTTGGTGGTCACCGGGGAGTACGCGGCGCCGATCCTTCGTTCGATGTTCGACGGAAACGGTTTCGCGGACGTACGGATTCTTTCGGTCGAGAATCGCTACTTTGGTGGCAACATCAAGGTTGCGGGACTGCTGACCGGTCAAGACCTCATCAACGCCCTTCGCGACGTCAGTCCCGAGACCGTGGTGTTGCTACCGGACGTCTGTCTTTCCGAAGGTCGATTCCTCGACGGACTGAGCATCGACGATCTGCCCCGACCGGTCGTCACCGTGCGAACGACTGGCCGGGACCTTCGCGACACGCTCGACTCCGTGCGCTCACTCGGACTGGTTTCGTTGTGAAGAAACCGCAAGTGGTCATCGTCGGACGTCCCAATGTGGGCAAGAGCTCGCTCGTCAACCGACTCGCCGGTAAGCGCGTGACGGTCGTCGAAGAGCACCGCGGGGTCACCCGCGACCGCAAGGCCATTGAGGTCGAATGGCGCGGACTGACCTTTGACGTGGTCGATACCGGCGGTTGGCTCGAAGCGGGCGATTCGTTAGAGGCCAAGGTCTCGAAACAGGCCGAAGCGGCCCTCGCCTCGGCCGATCTGGTGCTCCTCGTCGTTGACGTGACGACGGGACTGGTTGACGAGGACACCCACGCCGCTCGGTGGGCACTGAGGAGTGGGCGCCCGGTCGGACTCGTGGTCAATAAGGTTGATGACGCCCAACACGAAGCGAGTAGCTGGGAGTTTTTGAGCTTGGGTGCCGGCGACCCCCACACGGTCAGTGCCCAACACGGACGAGGAGCCGGCGACCTGCTCGACTACATCGTCGACGAACTGGGCGAGATCCAGGAGGTGGAGGAGGCGGCCGACGCCGACGACGACGGGGCCCTTCGCGTGGCGATCGTCGGACGACCGAACGTCGGGAAGTCCACCCTCTTCAATCAACTCATTGGCGAGGAACGCAGTGTCGTGCACGATCTGCCCGGCACCACGCGCGACGCCATCGACACCGTGGTCCAAACGGACGTCGGTCTCATTCGATTCATCGACACGGCCGGCATGCGTCGTCGTGCCAAGACCGAGGCCGGACTCGAAACCTACGCGGTCCTTCGAAGTCTCGACGCCCTCGACCGCTCGGACATCGCCATTCTCGTCATTGACGCGACCGTGGGCGCGACCGGGCAGGACCAACGTCTCGCCGAACGGATTTCGGCGGCCGGCTGTCCCTCCCTCGTGGTCCTGAACAAGTGGGAACTCGTGCCCGTCGACGAACGCGACTCGGTGCTGGCGACCGTGGGGGAGAAGTTGGCCTTCCTCGGCGACGCGCCGGTGATGAAGACAACGGCGACGTCGGGTAAGGGCGTGCACCGGATCCTGCCGGCCCTTTCGATCGCCGCCGCCGACTACGGCAAGCGCGTACCGACCGGGGCACTCAACCGAGCGATCCGCGACCTGCAGATGAAACAGCCGGCCCCGACGGGAAAGATTCGCTACGCCGTCCAGGGTGCGACCGAGCCGCCGACCTTCACGTTGTTCATCGCCGGACGACTCCCCGCGACCTACCTGCGCTACGTCGAGCGTTCGTTGCGTGAACGATTCTCGCTCGGCTCCTCGCCGCTGCGGGTGCGCGTACGGGTTGAATAGTGACCACGTGGTGCGAGAACTGCGACCGTCCCGTTGACGGCGACGTCTGCGAGATCTGTGGCCACACGGTCGCGACGCCAATCCGCGAGCCCATCCCGTGGCGGTGGCGTTTCTTCATCGTCGCGACGGTCATCTACGTGATCTGGCGAATTTATCAATTAGTTTCGTGGCTGAGTCACTAGGAGAACCATCATGCCCATCTACGCTCTCGGCGACCGTACACCGACCATTCATCCCGACGCGTTCATCCACCCCGACGCCGTCATCATCGGTGACGTGCACGTCGGTGCCGACTCGTCGGTGTGGCCGAGCGCCGTACTACGCGGCGACTACGGCACTGTCGTCGTCGGTGAACGGACGTCGATCCAGGACGGCGCCATCATTCACGCCGTCGCTGAGTATCCGACCACGATTGGCAGCGACTGCGTGATTGGTCACCTGGCCCACCTCGAGGGCTGCACCATCCACGACCGCGCACTCGTCGGCAGCGGATCGGTGGTGCTCCACGAGGCCGTCGTCCACAGTGGCGCGACGGTGGGCGCCGGCGCCGTGGTGCGAAATCGAATGACGGTCCCGGCCAATGCGTTGGCCGTCGGTGTGCCGGCCATCATCAAGCTCGACGTGAGTGGCGAAGAGGGCATCGTGGAAAACGCCGCGTCCTACGTCGCGAACGCGAATTGGTACAAGAAAGAGCTTCGCGAACTGCCCCGTGCGTAGTTGCGGTGTCGCCGTTACGCGTTCGACAGTTCGACCAAGAGGTCGAGCGCCCGGGCCGCGTTGCCACTGGTGACGCTCTGCGACGCCAACTCGAAACCTTCGAGCAACGTCGTGGCCCGTCCGGCGACCATGAGGGCAAGACCGGCGTTCGCGCACACCACGTCAAAGATGGGACCACCGTTGCCTTCGAGGAACGTTCGCACGACCAGCACGTTATGGTCCGTGTCGCCACCTCGAATTGACTCGACATCGTGACGGACGCCGAGTTCCGCGGCGCCGTCCAGTCGTTCGATCTCCGAGCCTCGCGGTGTGATCGTGTGCAGCGTGGCCGGTGCGCCCAGCGAAAGCTCGTCGAGGCCGTCGTCGGAGTGCACCAGGATTGCGTAGTCAATGCCGCGCGCCACGAGTACTTGCGCCATGTGACCGAGGAGCGGCGCTTGGGCCACCCCGATCAACGAACGGCGCACGAGCGCCGGATTGGCCAGTGGTCCGAGCACGTTAAAGACCGTTCGAAAGCCGAGTGAGCGACGAATCGGAGTGAGGTAGCCCAGTCCGTGATGGAACATGGGTGCGAAGAGGAAGCCAATCCCGGCACCTTCGACGCAGGCCCGCACGACCTCTTCGGGGGCGTCCAGTCGCACACCGAGGGCTTCGAGGACGTCGGCCGCACCAACGGATGAGGAGGCCGCGCGATTGCCGTGCTTGGCGACCTTGACGCCGGTCCCGGCGACGGCGAGCGACGCCATGGTCGAGACGTTCACGGTATGTAATTGGTCGCCACCCGTGCCGACGATGTCGATGGCGTCCGGCCCGATGGAAAACGTCGTCGCCGCATCGATCATGGCGTCGATGAAGCCGGTCATCTCGTCGGCCGTTTCGCCCTTGGCCGTGAGGGCCGTGAGGAAACTGGCGATCAGGATGCCTTCGACCTTCCCCTCGAGAATTTCGGCGAGGGCGTCGCGGGCCTCGTCGCGTTCGAGGTCCGTCCCTCGCACGAGTGGATTGAGGACGTCGCTGGAAAACGAAGTGATCATGTGAAAAGAGTGACCACGCGTCTCGACATAGCGAAACGTTAGCCGTGGACCACTGCATCATTGGCGCCAGTACGATTCTTGGATGGCGACGACGTACTTGGATGAGATTCTTGCGCACCATCGGGCCCGCGCCGCCGGCGACGACCGTGAGTGGCGTCGCCGACTCGACCAGATCAGGTGCACTGGTCCATCGTTCGTCGACGCGTTGCGCGCCCGCAACGGGTTCGTGAAGGTCATCGCCGAAGTGAAGCGTCGTTCACCCAGCAAGGGGTGGCTCAACGCCGAACTCGACGTGGTGAAGGTTGCGACGGCGTACGAGGCGGGTGGGGCCACCGCGATCTCAGTGCTCACGGACCAGGAGTACTTCGCGGGCGCCGCCCAAGACCTCGCCTCGGCGGCCCAGTCAGTGTCGTTGCCCCTCTTGCGCAAGGACTTCACGATCAGCGAGAACGACGTATTGGACACCGCGTCGATGGGCGCGAGTGCGGTACTGCTCATCGTGGCGGCCCTCAGTGACGACGAATTGACCTCGCTCTTCCAGGTGGCCACGAACGTCGGTCTCACGGCACTCGTCGAAGTACACGACACCGACGAAGCGAAACGCGCACTCGACCTCGGCGCCCACGTCGTCGGGGTGAACCAGCGCAACCTTCGAACGTTCACGATTGACGCTCACGCGGCCGAAGCGGTGCACGACGTG
>DATCFS010000167.1:0-4189 GCA_036509375.1 Acidimicrobiales bacterium | reverse complement strand
GCCCCCCACGCCTCGTGGGCCATCGCCGCACTTTCCATCGGCGCCTCGCTGCCGCTGGTGCTGCTCTCGCCAATCTCGGGATTCGTCATTGACCACTGGCCGGTGAAACGGCTGCTCGTGATCCTCTGTCTTTGTGAAGGGGTGGTCTGCGTCGGCATTGGTCTCTGGCACGGCGCCGTCGTCACCATTGCGCTGATGGCCCTGCTCAGTTGTTTTGTGGCGTTCTCCGTTCCCGGTTACTCGGCGCTCGTGCCCAAGATCGCTGGCGAAGAAAACATTGGCAGTGCCAACTCGACCATGCAGAGCGTGCAGGGACTGGCCGCCGTTGCCGGTCCCGGACTCGGCGGACTCCTCGTCGGCCTATCGGGTCAAAGTTGGCCGCTCTTCATTGACGCCATCAGTTTTGCGTTGGGGGCCCTCGGCACCTGGATGCTCGTCACTGATCGCCGTCCCGAACCGGGGGCGGTGCGTCCGAAGAAGGGTGAGCGCGACCTCGGAGCGGGCATGCGAACTGTCTTCGCCGACCCGATCCTTCGTCCGTTGGTCATCACCTTCGTCGTGTTCATGCTCGCGCTCGTCATGATCAACGTCGCCGAGGTCTTCTTCATCACGAAGACGTTGCACTCGACGGCCCTCATGTACGGACTCATCGCCGCAAGTTTTGGTGTCGGCAACATTGTCGGCGCCGTCGGGTCGGCCACGATCAAACAGGAAGACCTCGCACTCTCGAAGGCTGCACTCGTCAGCACACTGGTCGTCAGCATTTCGATCGGTGGTATCGGACTCGTCGAACACGTTGGCTACATTTTCCCGCTCCTCCTCGTGACCGGCGTCGCCGTGGGCGTCATCAACGTGGCGATGACGACTCTCATGACCATTCGCACGCCCGAAGCACAACGTGGTCGGATGTTCGCGTCAGTCGGTGCCATTTTCACGAGCGCGCAGATTGGTGGCACCGCGATCGGTGGATTGATCTTGACGATCGTCGCACCGAGAACGGTGTTTCAAATTGCCGGCATCGCGACGACCGTCGTACTGCTCGTCATGGGTCCGTTTGGCTATCGCGCCAGTCGCCGCGCGAGTGAACTGGAAGCGGACCCTCAAGGAGAGTGACGTTCGGGTCGCCACGCGCCGTCACTGGGCAGATACACCACGCGGTCGTGCAGTCGGTCCTCGCGGTGTTGCCAAAATTCGAATCGCTCGGGCGTGAGTCGGTAGCCACCCCAGAACGTTGGACGGGGAACGTCGCCGTCGGCGAACTCGAGATCGAATTCGCGCACGCGCGCTTCTAACTCCTCGCGATTCGCAATCACACTGCTCTGACGACTGGCGTGCGCGCCGAGTTGACTACCTCTCGCTCGAGTCGCGAAGTAGGCGTCCGATTCGGCGCCCGACATCCTCTCAACCGGACCTTCGATGCGGATCTGTCGACCGCGCGGTTCGCAGTACCAGAGGATGGCGGCGAAGGGATTCTCTTCGAGCTCACGGCCCTTTCGTGATTCGTAGTTCGTGTACCAACCGAACGAGTGGTCGTCAACGTGGCGCATCAGCACCATGCGCGTACTCGCTCGACCACTCGAGGTGGACGTGGCGAGCGAGACGGCGTCGCGCTCGTCCATCTCACCCTTCGCTTCGTCGAACCACTTGTGGAACTGCGCGAACGGGCTGGGGTCACACTGCGCGATGTCAAGAGGGATCCACAGGTCACTCACGAGACATCGACCAACTGCCAGTTGGGGTTGGCCGAGAGGTCCAAGGGGCTCGGTCCGTTGTGTCGGAGTCGGTAGATTCCGGCGCCCGCGATCATGGCGGCGTTATCGGTGCAGTTGGCCATTGTCGGCAAGAGGGCCACGATGCCGAACTCCTTGGCGAGATCCGTCACGCCACGGCGCAGGGCCGAGTTTGCGGCGACGCCGCCCGCGAGAGCCAGACCCTTCACCGGGTAGCGCTCGAGCGCGAGACCGAGTTTGCGCAGTAGTTGTTCCGCGACCGCCGCCTGAAAGGAGGCCGCCACGTCGGCGATGGGCAGATCCTTCTGCTTTTCGGTCGCGCGAACGACGGCCGTCTTTAGCCCGGAAAAGGAGAGGTCGTACCCCTCGCCGGTCATGGAAATCGGGAGTTTCAGGTTGCCGGCGGCGCCATCTCGGGCCAGACGGTCGATCTCCGGTCCGCCCGGATAACCCAGTCCCAGCCAGCGCGCGACTTTGTCGTAGGCCTCGCCGGCGGCGTCGTCAATGGTTTCACCCAATACTTCGTGCTCACCGGGCCCCGATTGAAGGACGATGAGGCTGTGGCCGCCCGACACCAAGAGGGTCAACAGTGGCCATTCGAGGTCGGGCTGCTCCAACAGCGGAGCGAAAAGGTGTCCTTCGAGGTGATTGACCCCTATGTATGGCACCCCCCACGCGAGGGAAAAGGCCTTGGCGGCCGAGAGTCCGACGAGTAGGGAACCTATAAGTCCTGGTCCGGACGTTACGGCGATGCCTTCGAGGGCCGGATCAAGGGGATTCAGACCGGCGATTTCGAGGGCTTGGCGAACGACGGGGCCAATTGTCGTCACGTGAGCCCGACCGGCCAGCTCGGGCACGACTCCGCCAAAGGCCCGGTGCTGGTCAATGGAGGACTCGATCACGGAGGAGTGGACGTGAAAGTCCTCGTCCACGACGGCCGCCGCGGTCTCGTCGCAACTCGTTTCAATACCGAGGACCAGGGCCATTACTCCAGCGTAGGTGGCGAATCTCCCGCGTTCGCCGGAAGATCGGCCCAGAGAATGAGGGCGTCTTCGTTGATTCGCTCGTAGTAGTTCTTTCGAACACCGACCGGTTGGAAGCCGTAGCGGTAGTAGAGGGCAATCGCCCGGGCGTTCGAGACGGCGACTTCCAGGGTGGCGCGCTTAAGACCCCGTTCGTGGGCGTCGGCCCAGGCGTCGTCCATGAGAGAAGTGGCAATTCCCCGGCCCTCTTCGCGGGGCAGCGTGCCGATGGTGTTGATGTGCAACTCGTCGAGGACGAACATCACGCCTAAATAGCCAACGATTCGCTTTTTTTCAACGGCGACGGTGTAGCGCCGGGTCTCGGTGTTGCCGATTTCGTCGAGGAGGATCCTCTTGGTCCAGGGCTCGGGGAACTGCGACTCCTCAATGAACATCAGCTCCCCCACGTCACGGCGCTCGGCCGGACGAATAGTCCAATCCGTGGTCACGGGCGCTGCCTGGTCGTGAAATTGGCGACAGCGTCCGCCTCTCGCAGGTACAACGGCACCAGCACACCGTCGGCCTCTCGACTCGCGCCGATGTCGAGGGCGGCGTGGAGCGATGGGACTTCTTGCGTAAAAAGAACCCCGTCGGCAACGTTCTGAAAGATCTCGAGGTATCGCTCGACGCCGTCGCCGGTGAAGGTGACAAGCCCCGCGTCATTCGTCCACGTCGTCGCGACATCGTTGGCCGTCGCCACGCGGGCATGGTCGATCGCCGTCACGGCCGCGCCCAGGGCAAAGGTCTGCGTGAAGATCTCCCCCCGACGCCCGTCCACACAGGCGACCACGGTGCCGCGGACCCCCGCATCGAAGGCGCCCCCGGCGAGCATCTCGAGCGAGGTCACGCCCACGAGCTCGACGCCAAGGGCCTGGGCGAAGCCAATCGCGGTCGCGATGCCGACGCGCAGCCCGGTGAAGAGTCCCGGTCCCCGGTCGACAATGACCTTCGTGACGTCACGCGGTACCAGCGAAACCTCGTCGAGCAGTGCGGCCAAGGCTCCCGTCAACGCCTCGGTGTGGCGCCGACCGTCATTGACGACTCGCGTCACCTCGAGGCCGCCATCCGTCCGTACGCCCACGGCGCAGGCCGGCGTCGCGGTTTCGATGGCGATCAGGTTCATGAGGTGGCCCATTGCTCGAGCAGTTCCGTTCGCCCAACGGCCAATTCGCCGGCAACCACGAGCGTTCGACCTTCGTCGTCGTCGACGGCAAAGTCGATCGTCAGCACGTCTCGCCCAAACACGGATGCCGCCAACTCCCCCCATTCGACGAGGGCGACGGCCGCGTCCTCCACGCTCTCGCCAAGGGCTAAGTCAATGACCTCGTCGAGAGTCTGCACGCGGTAGACGTCGCAGTGATGCAGCGTCTCAATTCCCTGATCATTACGGCAACGGTGCTCGCGCACCATGATGAACGTCGGACTGGTGACGCGTTC
>DATCFS010000166.1:0-20643 GCA_036509375.1 Acidimicrobiales bacterium | reverse complement strand
TACGCAATATCGGCACCGACCGGCAAGAAGTAGTACGCCGAAGTGGGAATGATGAGGGCGCTGCACTCGGCGATCGGTTTACCCAATAAGTCGACCAAGGTGTTCTGGATGCTGGTGTTACTGATACCAGACGACGTGAGGAGATAGTTCATTGAGTCCTTCTTTGTAACGCTGCCGGCGTACCCGATGAGACCGTTTGGTGTCACCGAAGTTGCGAGTGTACCCAACTTTCAAGCGCCTTTCCTCCCGTATGCTGGGACCCGCTCGCTACCAAACGCTCGGTTTCACAAGTGAGCGTTGCCGGGCTTGCCGTTCGAGGGTGTTTTGCCCTAGGATTGATAGTCCGCGTGCCGAGGCTTGGCGCGCTCCAACAACGAAGTTCAACTAGAAGAGGTTCCGCGTGCCCACAATCGCACAGTTGGTCCGAAAGGGTCGACAGGACAAGATTTCCAAGACCAAGACGCCGGCCCTGAAGGGGGCCCCGCAGCGTCGTGGTGTGTGCACCCGCGTCCACACGGTGACGCCCAAAAAGCCCAACTCCGCACTGCGAAAGGTGGCGCGCGTGCGTCTCACCTCGGGCGTTGAAGTGACGGCCTACATCCCGGGCGTTGGTCACAACCTCCAGGAGCACTCGATTGTCCTCGTGCGTGGTGGACGTGTGAAGGACCTTCCCGGTGTTCGTTACAAGATCATTCGCGGCGCCCTCGACACCTCCGGTGTGCGGGACCGCAAGCAGGCCCGTAGCCGCTACGGCGCCAAGAGGGAGAAGTAAACAATGCCTCGTAAAGGCCCCGCCGTACGCCGTGAAGTGCCCGTCGACCCGATCTACAAGTCGGTCCTCGTCACCCAGCTCACGAACAAGATCCTGGAGCGCGGGAAGCGCACCATCGCCGAGCGCATTGTCTACACCGCTCTGGAGCAGGTCGAGCAGAAGACCGGCACCGATCCCGTCGCGACGCTCAAGCGCGCCTTGGAGAACGTCCGCCCTGAACTCGAAGTGAAGAGTCGCCGCGTCGGAGGCACCACCTACCAGGTGCCGATGGAGGTTCGACCCCGTCGCGCCACTACACTGGCTATCCGCTGGTTGACGGATTTCGCGAAGAAGCGTCGCGAAAAGACCATGGCCGAGCGGCTCGCTAACGAAATTATCGACGCGAGCAACGGTGTCGGTGCTGCAGTGAAGCGTCGCGAGGACGTGGCCAAGATGGCCGAGTCCAACAAGGCCTTCGCGCACTACCGCTGGTAAGAAAAAGAAAGCCCTAGAAATGACTGCTCGCGATATCGCCCTGGACAAGGTCCGCAACATTGGCATCATGGCGCACATTGACGCCGGTAAGACCACCACGACCGAGCGCATCCTCTTTTACACCGGTAAGAACTACAAGATCGGTGAGGTCCACGACGGTGGCGCCACGATGGACTGGATGATCCAGGAGCAAGAGCGTGGCATCACGATCACCTCGGCGGCCACGACCACCTACTGGAACGGCCACCGCATCAACATCATTGACACTCCGGGCCACGTGGACTTCACGGTCGAGGTCGAGCGATCACTGCGCGTGCTCGACGGCGCCGTCGCCGTCTTTGACGCCGTGGCCGGTGTCGAGCCCCAGACCGAGACGGTGTGGCGCCAAGCCAACAAGTACAACGTGCCGCGCATCTGCTTCGTCAACAAGATGGACCGCGTCGGCGCGGACTTCTTTCGTTGCGTCGAGATGATCGCCGACCGCCTCGACTGCACGCCGGCCGTCATCCAACTGCCCATCGGCGCCGAAGGTGGCTACCTCGGCATCATCGACATCTGCTCGATGACCGCCACGATCCACCACGACGAGCACGGTGAGCGCGTGGAGGTCATTGACATTCCCGACGAGTACCGGGCCCAGGCCGACGAGTACCGCGTGAAGCTGCTCGACATCTTGACGACTTTCGACGACAACTTGATGGAAAAGGTCCTCGGCGACGAGGAGCCCACGACGGCCGACATCCGTACGGCCCTTCGTCACGGCACCCTCGAAGGCATCTGCGTGCCGATCCTCAACGGCTCGGCCTTTAAGAACAAGGGTGTCCAGCCCATGCTCGACGCCGTCGTTGACTTCCTGCCGTCGCCCATCGACCTTCCCCCGACCCAGGGCACCAAGCCCGGCAAGGAAGAGGTCATCGAGCGCAAGCCCTCCGACGACGAGCCCTTCAGCGCGCTCGCCTTCAAGGTCCAGACCGACCCCTACGTCGGCAAGCTCACGTACCTGCGCGTCTACTCCGGCACCCTCGAAAAGGGCGACACGGTCGTCAACACCACGAAGGGCATGAAGAAGGAGCGTCTCGGACGACTCCTCCTCATGCACGCCAACAACCGCGAAGACCTGGACACCATCCGTACCGGCGACATCGTCGCGGCCGTGGGGTTGAAGCAGGTCACGACCGGCGACACGCTCAGCTCCGTCGACCAGCCCATCCAGTTGGAGACACTGGTCTTCCCCGAGCCCGTCATCCACGTCGCCGTCGAACCCAAGACCAAGGCCGACCAGGACAAGTTGGGCCGCGCGCTCTACTCGCTCTCCGAAGAGGACCCCACGTTCCGCGTTCGTACTGACGAAGAGACCGGTCAGACCGTCATCTCGGGAATGGGCGAACTCCACTTGGAAGTCCTCGTCGACCGCATGCAGCGCGAGTTCGCCGTTGACGCCAACGTCGGTAAGCCCCAGGTCGCCTACCGCGAGACCGTCCGTAAGACCGTCACCAAGGTCGAAGAGAAGTACGTGCGCCAGACCGGCGGTAAGGGTCAGTACGGCCACGTCGTGATCACCCTGGAGCCGACCGGCCCCGGTGGCGGTTACGAATTCGTCGACGAGATCAGCGGTGGCGTGATTCCCAAGGAGTACATCCAGCCGGTCAACCAGGGTATTACCGAGGCCCTCACCTCGGGCGTGCTCGCCGGGTACCCCGTCGTCGACGTACGAGTACGCCTGACGTACGGTTCGTACCACGACGTGGACTCGTCGGAAATGGCCTTCAAGATCGCCGGATCGATCGCCGTGAAGAAGGCCGCCCGTCTCGCCAGCCCCGTGTTGCTCGAGCCGATTATGGCCGTAGAAGTCGTGACGCCCGAGGACTACATGGGCGACGTCATTGGCGACTTGTCGTCTCGACGCGGTCGCGTCGAGGGCATGGAACAAAAGGGCAATAGTCAAGCGATTCGGGCACTTGTGCCGTTGGCCGACATGTTCGGCTACGCTACTGACCTGCGTTCTCGCACCCAAGGGCGCGCGACGTACACCATGCAGTTCAGTAATTACGCTGAAGTACCTGACTCGATCTCGAAGGAGATCATAGCCAAGGCCACTGGCGCGTAAAAGCTGGGTGACCAGCGAAAACAAGGTCCAAACCGTAGTCGGGGCGGGCCAAAACGAACAAGACGGCTTCAAACGAAGCCGTCGTTATAGAGAAAGTTAGTCCCCGACAATGGCAAAGAAGAAGTTCGAGCGCACTAAGCCGCACGTAAACATCGGCACGATGGGCCACATCGACCACGGCAAGACCACTCTGACCGCCGCGATCACGAAGGTCCTTTCGACCCGCCTGCCCGGTACTGCCTTCACGCCCTTCGACCAGATCGACAAGGCGCCCGAAGAGAAGCAGCGCGGCATCACGATTTCTATTGCCCACGTTGAGTACGAGACGGCGAACCGTCACTACGCCCACGTGGACATGCCCGGCCACGCCGACTATGTGAAGAACATGATCACCGGCGCCGCCCAGGTCGACGGCGCGATCCTCGTGGTCGCCGCCACCGACGGTCCCATGCCCCAGACCCGTGAGCACGTGTTGCTCGCGCGCCAGGTCGGCGTCCCCTACATCGTGGTCGCCCTCAACAAGGCCGACATGGTCGACGACGAGGAGCTCTTGGAGCTCGTCGAGATGGAGATCCGCGAGCTCTTGACGAGCTACGGCTTCCCCGGCGACGAGACCCCGATTGTCCGCGTCTCGGCGCTGAAGGCCCTCGAGGGCGACGAAGCGGCCGGCGACAAGGTCATGGAACTCATGGACGCGGTTGACTCGTTCATCCCCGAGCCCATCCGTGACACCGACAAGCCCTTCCTGATGTCGATCGAGGACGTCATGTCCATCACCGGCCGTGGCACCGTCGTCACCGGCAAGGTGGAGCAGGGTGTCGTGAAGGTCGGGGACGAAGTCGAGATCGTGGGCCTGCGCCCGACGACCAAGACCGTCGTCACCGGCATCGAGATGTTCCGCAAGCTCCTCGACCAGGGTCAGGCCGGCGACAACCTCGGCGCACTCCTGCGAGGTACCAAGAAGGAAGACGTCGAGCGCGGTCAGGTTCTCTGCAAGCCAGGGACCATCACGCCCCACACCAACTTCGAGGCTTCGGTCTACGTACTCACCAAGGAAGAGGGCGGCCGTCACAAGCCGTTCTTCGCGAACTACCGTCCGCAGTTCTACTTCCGCACGACTGACGTCACCGGTACCATCGAGCTGCCCTCGGGCACCGAGATGGTCATGCCGGGGGACAACACGGAAATGACCGTGACCTTGGGTAAGCCAATCGCCATGGAAGAGGGTCTCACCTTCTCCATCCGCGAAGGTGGCCGTACCGTTGGTTCCGGTCGCGTCGTCAAGATCCTGAAGTAGAGCGTCATGGCCGACAATCGTCAAATGATCAGAATCCGGTTGAAGGCCTTCGACCACGGCATCCTGGACCAGTCCACCGCGAAGATCGTGCAAACGGTCGAGCGTACGAACGCGAAGGTGCAGGGACCCGTTCCTCTGCCCACCGAGAAGCACCGTTACACGGTCGTTCGTGGACCCCACAAGCACAAGGACTCCCGCGAGCACTTCGAAATGCGCGTTCACAAGCGCCTTTTGGACATCGTTGACCACTCCGCCAAGACGGTCGATTCGCTTCAGCGTCTCGATCTGCCGGCCGGCGTGGACATTGAAATCAAAATTCGTCAAGTCTGAGATTTCACAACCGGGCCCCGACAGCGCCTTTGCGCTGTCGGGGCCTGATGATGTACTGTTAATAGCCCCTTCTTTGCAGTGGGGGACAACAAAAGAAGTGTTCAGTCGCCCGAATCTGGGAACGCTGGACCAAACCAGTCGAGCGCTCCGTTCGGGTTTTTTGACCCGGCGGAGCGTCTGTGTGTCGGACGAACCGACGCCCAGATCAGAAGAGAAGAGGCAAACGTGGCGACCAAAGCGATCGTCGGCGAGAAGGTGGGCATGACCCAAGTCTGGGACGCCCAGAATCGGGCTATTCCGGTGACGGTGGTCCGAGTCAGCCCAGCTCGCGTCGTTCAGGTGAAGACACCTGAAAAGGAGGGCTACTCCGCCGTCCAGGTGACGTGGGGGACCCGTCGCATCTCGACCCTCTCCAAGCCCGAACTGGGCCACTTCCAAAAGGCCGGCGTCACACCCGGTAAGAAGCTCGTGGAGCTTCGAATCGATGACGTCTCGGGCTACAGCGTCGGTCAAGAGATCCTCGCCGACGCCTTCGAAAAGGGCGAGATGATTGACGCGACGGCCGTCGCCAAGGGCAAGGGCTTCGCCGGTGGCATGAAGCGCCATAACTTCTCCGGTCAAGGCGCCGCGCACGGTAACCACAAGCACCACCGAGCACCGGGATCCATTGGCGCCTGCGCCACCCCGGGCCGTGTCTTCAAGGGCACGAAGATGGCCGGTCGTATGGGCGGCGGACAAGTGACGACCACGAACCTCGAAGTGATCTCCGTTGACGTGGAGCGCAACCTCGTCCTCGTGAAGGGTGCCGTTCCCGGCCCTCGCGGCGGCGTCGTGGTCCTACGCACGAGCGTGAAGAACCCAATGAAGGCGGGAGGCGCACGATGACCGATGTCTTTACCCTGCGCGGTCCAGTAAAGAAGGACCGCCCCGAGCCGGCGAAGCGTTCCGTGACGCGCAAAGCCCTCGATGGCACCGAGCTCGGCTCGGTGGACCTGGAGCCCGCGATCTTCGGGATCGAGCCCAACATGGCCGTGCTGCACCAAGTGATCAAGGCCCAACTGGCCGCCAAGCGCTCCGGTACGCAGTCGACCAAGACCCGCAAGGAAGTTCGCGGTGGTGGCAAGAAGCCGTTCAACCAAAAGGGGACCGGCGGCGCACGCCAGGGAACCATCCGCGCGCCGCACTACCCCGGTGGTGGCATTGCGCTGGGACCCAAGCCCCGCAAGTACGACCAGAAGACGCCCAAGAAGATGATCCGCTTGGCGCTCTACTCGGCCCTCTCGGACCGCGCATCCATGGAGCGTGTTGCGGTCATCGACGGCTTCGACAAGTGGGAGACGCCTAAGACCAAAGAGGCGATTTCGTCACTCTCGGCCCTGGGCCTCGAGGGCAAGATCCTCGTCGTGCTCGGCCGCGACGACGCGACGGCCCTTCGTTCGTTCCGCAACCTCATGAACGTGAAGACCATTGACACCGGCGAAGTGAACGCCTACGACGTACTCGACTGCGACTGGATCCTCTTTACCGACGCCACGTTGCCGACGCTGAAGGAGAAGAGCTGATGCGCGATGCCATGAGCGTCCTCATTCGTCCGGTGGTCTCGGAAAAGACCTACGGACTCATGGACAAGGGAACCTACGTCTTCGTCGTTGACCCGCGCGCCACCAAGGTGGACGTGCGCAACGCCGTCGAGCGCGCCTTCAACGTGACGGTCACCAACGTCAACACTCTCAACCGCAAGGGTAAGTCGACGCGCAACCGTCGCACCGGCGTCGTGGGCATTCGCCCCGGCTCGAAGCGGGCCATCGTCACCCTGAAACAGGGCGACACGATCAATCTCTTCGAGAACTAAGGACTGCCATGGCCCTTCGTCAACGCAAACCCACGAGTCCCGGTCGCCGATTCCAGACGGTCTCGGACTTCGCCGACATCACCAAGCACACGCCGGAGAAGTCACTGCTCGACCCCAAGCCCAAGACCGGTGGCCGCAACAACTACGGCCGCAAGACCTCGCGTCACCGCGGTGGTGGTCACAAGCAGCAGTACCGCATCATTGACTTCAAGCGCAACAAGGACGCCATTCCGGCCAAAGTCGCCGCGATTGAGTACGACCCGAACCGCACGTGCCGCATTGCCCTGTTGCACTACCTCGACGGCGAGAAGCGCTACATCCTCGCGCCCAACGGCCTGAAGGTCGGCGACATGATCGAGTCGGGCGCCAAGGCCGACATCCGCACCGGCAACGCCTTGCCCATGCGCTTCATCCCCACCGGTTCGACGGTCCACAACGTGGAGCTTCGTCCCGGCGGCGGCGGCAAGATGGCGCGCAGCGCCGGCATGAGCGTGCAGATCGTCGCGAAGGACGGTGGCTACGCCACGCTTCGTCTTCCCTCGACCGAAATGCGCCGCGTGCCGATTGATTGCCGCGCCACGCTCGGCACCGTGGGCAACTCCGAACACGAACTCATGTCGATCGGCAAGGCCGGACGAAATCGTTGGAAGGGCGTACGTCCTCAGACGAGAGGTGTCGCCATGAACCCCGTCGACCACCCACTCGGTGGTGGCGAAGGAAAGACCTCCGGTGGACGCCACCCGGTCTCGCCGTGGGGTCAGCCCGAAGGTCGTACGCGTCTGCCGAAGTCATCGGACGCCTTAATTATTCGACGTCGCCGTGGACGCGGCGCGCGGAGGTAGGTAGAGCATGTCACGAAGTCTCAAAAAAGGTCCCTTCATCGATGCGCACCTTCTGAAGAAGGTCGACGCGATGAACGCCGCCAACGAGAAGAAGGTCATCAAGACGTGGAGCCGTCGTTCGACGGTCATCCCCGACATGGTCGGCCACACCTTCGCCGTCCACGACGGGCGACGTCACGTGCCGGTGTTCGTGAACGAGTCAATGGTCGGTCACAAGCTGGGCGAGTTCGCGCCAACGCGCACGTTCCGGTTCCACGCCGGCCAGGAAAAGACGGGTAAGCGATAATGACCGGTCCCAAGCTCAACGACCGTCCCGGCACGCGCGCCACGCTGCGCGGCTACCACATGTCGGCCTCGAAGGCCCGCGTCGTGTTGAACCTCATCCGCAACGAGGACGTGACGACCGCGCGCGAGATTCTCGCCGGCACCACCCGTGAAGCGGCCGACGTGATCGGCAAGGTCTTGGCCTCGGCCGTCGCCAACGCCGTGACGAACGACGGCATGCAGGCCGACGAACTCTTCGTCTCGGCCTGTTACGCCGACGAGGGCATCACCATGAAGCGCTTCACGCCTCGCGCCCGCGGACGGGCCGGCAAGATTCGCAAGCGCAGTTGCCACATCACCGTGATCGTGTCGCGCCTCGACGACGAGCGCCTCGAAGTGTTGCGCAACGCGCGCACCGCCCAGGCCGCCGTCTCGCGCACCCGACGCGTGGCGTCATCGCGCCATCGCGCCGACCAGCAGGCCAGCCTCAACAAGCGTGAGACTGCCGCCGAAGAGGCCGCCGAAGAGGCGATGGAGCAGGACATCTTGAATAACGAGGGGATGCAGAGTGACGCCGTCGTGACCGACGTGATGTCCTCGGACGTCGCGGAGACTGAAGCAGACGAGACCGACACGATGGAGTTCGACACCGTCGACACACCCGTTGAGGACCTCGACGCAACGGTCGAAGCGACGCCGGCTGACGAGCCCGGTACTGACGAAACGGTGTCGGACGACACCACTGAGGAGACGAAGTAATGGGTCAGAAGGTAAACCCCTACGGTTTCCGTCTCGGCATCACGACGGACTGGAAGTCACGCTGGTTCAAGGAGCGCGGCTACAAGGACCTCGTCATCGAGGACTGGAAGATCCGCGACTACCTGACCAAGCAGCTCGAGAGTGCCGCCGTCAGCCGAATCGAGATTGAGCGCAACTCGGACCGCATCCGCGTGGACATCCACACGGCGCGCCCGGGCATCGTCATCGGGCGCCGTGGCGCCGAGGCCGAGCGTTTGAAGAAGGACCTGGAGAAGATCACCGGTCAGAAGAACAAGATCTCGCTGAACATCCAAGAGATCAAGCAACCCGAACTGGACGCCGCTCTCATTGCCCAGGGCATCTGCGACCAGTTGCTGCGTCGCGTGGCCTTTCGCCGCGCGATGAAGCGCGGTATCCAGACGGTGCAGAAGGCCGGCGCCATGGGCGTGAAGATCCAGGCCTCCGGTCGTCTCGGTGGCGCGGAAATGTCACGCCGCGAGTCGTACCGTGAAGGTCGCGTACCGCTGCACACCCTTCGCGCCGACATCGACTACGGATTCCGCGAGGCTCGCACGTCGACCGGACGCATTGGTGTGAAGGTGTGGATCTACAAGGGCGACATCTTGCCCTACCAGTTGACCAACGACGAGAAGATCGTTCGCGAGGCCGCAATGGCGGCCGGCGACGCCGTGCCGGTCGCGTCGGCCGCCGCGTCGACCGCTCCCAAGGGCGTTGTTCGTGCCGGTGGGGGACGCCGTCGTGTCGAGGCCGAGGCGCCGAGCGATGACGCCGTCGTCGAAGAGGTAGTCGTCGATGCCGACCCCGTCGACCTGTTGGCCGAAACCCCCGAAGTCGAAGCGCAGTTGAGTGTCGAAGAGGAGATCGAGCGCCGTACCGCGCAAGACCACACCGACACCCCGCACTTCAGGAAGGACGCTGAGTAATCATGTTGATGCCCCGCAAGGTAAAGCACCGCAAGCAGCAGCGCGGCCGTCGCGGCGGAAACGCCAAGGGCGGCGTCGAGCTCAACTTCGGCGACTTCGGCATCCAGGCCCTCGAACGGGGTTGGATCACCGCTCGCCAGATCGAAGCGGCCCGTATTGCCATGACCCGTCACGTCAAGCGAGGCGGCAAGGTCTGGATCCGGGTCTTTCCCGATAAGCCCGTGACACAGAAGCCGGCCGAAACCCGCATGGGCTCCGGTAAGGGCAACCCCGAATTCTGGGTGGCCGTCGTGAAGCCCGGACGCATCATGTTCGAACTCGGTGGTGTGGACGAGACCTTGGCCCGCGCCGCCATGGAACGGGCCATTCAGAAGCTGCCGATCAAGGCCAAGTTCGTCGTTCGTCCCGGGACGCACGGCACTCCGGAGGTAACGATCTAATGGCCACGACCAAAGAACACGTCGCGGAACTGCGACTGCTGGGCGACCGTGAGTTGGTGGAGCGTTTGGGCGAGGCCCGACGCGAACTGTTCAATCTCCGGTTCCAGTTGGCGACCGGCCAGCTCGACAATTCGGCCCGACTCGGACTCGTGCGCAAAGACATTGCGCGCCTGTCGACGTTCATGCGCGAGCGCGAAATCGCCCGCCACGAAGCCGCAGTGGAAGGTGAGAAGTCATGACTGACTCGACGAACGAAACAACCCGCCTGAATCCCCGCAAGGTCCGTGAGGGCATCGTGATTTCGGACAAGATGGACTCGACGCTCGTGGTCGCCGTCAACGAGCGGGTCTCGCACCCCCGTTACGGCAAGACCGTGCAGCGTACGAAGAAGCTCTACGTCCACGACGAGAAGAACGAAGCGAAGATCGGCGACAAGGTGCGCGTCCAAGAGACCCGTCCGTTGTCCAAGCTGAAGCGTTGGCGCCTCACTGAAGTTGTGGAGCGTGCCCGATGATTCAGCAGGAGAGTCGACTGAAGGTCGCCGACAACAGTGGAGCGAAGGAAGTCCTTTGCATCCGCGTGCTCGGAGGTTCCCGCCGTCGCTACGCCTCGATCGGTGACGTGTTCATCGCCACCGTCAAGGAAGCGATTCCCGGAGCCGCCGTGAAGAAGGGTGACGTGGTTCGCTGCGTCGTCGTTCGCACGTCCAAGGAGAAGCGTCGTCCCGACGGTTCCTACATCAAGTTCGACGAGAACGCCGCGGTGCTGATCAACGACCAGTTGCAGCCTCGCGGTACCCGAATCTTCGGGCCCGTCGGCCGTGAGCTTCGCGACAAGAAGTTCATGCGCATTATTTCGCTCGCACCGGAGGTGCTGTGATGAAGATTCGTAAAGGTGACGAAGTGTTCGTCCTCGCCGGCAAGTTCCGCGGCGAGCGGGCGAAGGTCGAAGAGGCGTTGCCCGGTGCCAACAAGGTGATCCTCGACGGTCTCAACATCGCCAAGCGCCACACCAAGCAGGCCGGCTCCACGATGCAGGCCGGCATCATCGACAAGTTGATGCCGCTCGACGTGAGCAACGTCGCGCTCTGGTGCGACGGCCACAAGGGTCCTGCCAAAGTGGGCTACCACGAAGAAGACGGCGTGAAGACTCGCGTCTGTCGCAAATGCGGAGCGACGCTATGACGACGACCACACGACCCCGTTTGAAGGTCCGCTACGACGAAGAGATTCGTCCCGCCCTGAAGGACGAGTTGGGCCTCGACAACATCATGCAGGTGCCGCGTCTCACGAAGATCGTGCTCAACTCCGGCGTGGGCCGCGCCACCCAGCAGGCCTCGCTCCTCGAGGGCGCCCAGCGCGACCTCGAGTTGATCACCGGCCAGAAGCCGATCGTCACGCGAGCCAAGCAGTCCATCGCGAGTTTCAAACTCCGTGAGGAGCAGCCCATTGGGGTGAAGGTGACCTTGCGCGGTGACCGCGCCTGGGAGTTCTTCGACCGTTTGCTGAGCCTCGCAATTCCGCGAATCCGCGACTTCCGTGGTCTGTCGCCCAAGTCCTTCGACGGACGCGGCAACTACACATTCGGCATCAATGACCAGTTGATCTTCCCCGAGGTTGACTACGACAAGATCGACGCAGCACGTGGTTTCGACATCACCATTGTCACCACGGCCGTGAACGACGAGCAGGGACGCGCATTCTTGCGCGCTTACGGCTTCCCCTTCAAGCAGGAGAGTAAGTAGATATGGCGAAGAAAGCTCTACGCATCAAGCAGCAGAAGACCCCGAAGTTCTCAACGCGTGCCTACACGCGCTGTGAGCGATGCGGCCGACCGCGCTCGGTCTATCGCAAGTTCGGCCTCTGCCGCATCTGCTTGCGTCAGATGGTGCACGCCGGCGAGATTCCCGGCGTGACCAAGGCGAGTTGGTAACCACTATGACTATGACCGACCCCATCGCCGACATGCTGACACGTATCCGCAACGCGAACTCCGCGATGTTCGACACCGTCAAGATGCCCAGTTCCAAGCTCAAGGAGAACCTCGCGAAGGTCCTCGAGCGCGAGGGCTTCATCTCGGGTTTCACCGTGACCAAGCTCGAGGGCAAGCCCTACAGCCAGCTCGAGATCACGTTGAAGTACTCTGAAGACCGCAAAAAGACGATCATCGGCATCAAGCGCGTCTCCAAGCCCGGTCTTCGCATCTATAAGAAGTCCGACCAGATGCCCAAGGTTCTCGGTGGCGTCGGCGTGGCCGTCGTCTCGACGAGTCACGGCCTCATGACCGACCGCGAAGCCCGCAAGGCCAAGCTCGGTGGCGAGGTGCTCTGTTATGTCTGGTAGTCGCCTCACCCCACGGAAGGTTCGCTGATGTCACGAATTGGCACTAATCCCATCACTGTTCCCTCGACGGTCACCGTCGACGTGGCTGACGGCGTCGTGACGGTAAAGGGCCCCAACGGGACCATGAGTCGCATCATTCCTGAGGGCATCACGCTCAGCCAAGAGGGCACCGTCCTCACGGTGTCGCGTGTCAATGACGAGACGATGTACCGCTCGCTCCACGGCCTCACGCGCACGCTGGTCGCCAACATGGTGATCGGCGTGACCGACGGCTGGTCGAAGGAACTCGAGATCATCGGCGTTGGTTACCGCGCCGCCAACGGTGGCGCTGGCGTGCTGGACCTCGCCCTCGGCTTTTCGCACCCCGTCAAGTTCACCGCGCCCGAGGGGATCACCTTCGAGGTGCCGTTGCCGACGCGCGTCATTGTGAAGGGCGCTGACAAGGAAGTGGTCGGTCAAGTGGCCGCCTCCATCCGCAAGATCCGTAAGCCCGAGCCCTACAAGGGCAAGGGCGTGCGCTACCTCGGCGAACGAGTGGTGCGTAAAGCTGGAAAGGCTGCGAAGTAATGGCACGATCGACTCGCGAACTACGTCAGCGCCGTCACGCGCGCATCCGCCGCAAGCTCTCGGGCACGGCCGAGCGGCCGCGGGTGGCGATTTCGCGCACCAACAAGCACATCTCGGCCCAGATCATCGACGACGTGGCCGGTCGCACGTTGGCCGCCGCTTCGTCGGTGGAAGCGGGACTGAAGAAGACGAGCGGTGGCAACATCGACGGCGCCAAGGCCGTGGCGGACTTGCTCGCCACGAGGGCTAAGGAAGCCAACATCTCCAAAGTGGTCTTCGACCGCGGCGGCTTTGACTATCACGGGCGTGTCGCGGCATTCGCCGACACACTTCGCGCCGCCGGACTGGAGTTCTAATGGCAGATCTAGAGCAGTACGAAGAGCGCACCATCAAGGTGAATCGCGTGTCGAAGGTCGTGAAGGGTGGACGTCGTTTCTCCTTCACCGCCCTCATGGTCATCGGTGACGGCAACGGACGCGTCGGTCTCGGTTACGGCAAGGCCAAGGAAGCCGGTCTCGCCGTGCAAAAGGGCATTGAAGAGGCTCGAAAGAACCTCTTCGACGTGCCCCTCGCCGGCACGACCATCGTCTACCCCGTCCTCGGCGCATCGGGCGCCGGACGCGTGCTCATGAAGCCCGCCGCCCCCGGTACCGGTGTCATCGCCGGTGGTGCCGCGCGCGCCATCCTCGAGATGGCCGGCGTGAAGGACATCATTGCGAAGTCCCTCGGATCGAGCAACGGCATCAACGTCGCCCACGCCACCATCGAAGGGCTGAAGCAGTTGCGTCGCCCCGAAGAGATTGCGTCGTCACGCGACAAGCCGGCCGACCACGTCATCCCGTCGGGCACGCTGCGCGCCTACCGCGAACGTCAGCGCGAGGGTGACCTGTTCAAGGTAACGGAGAACTAATCATGCAGTTGAAAGTCACACAAATTCGCTCTGGCATCGCCACGAAGCCCAAGCACCGCGGAACCCTTCGCGCGCTCGGCCTGCGTGGCATTGGCCAGTCCAACGTGCTGCCCGACCGTCCCGAGATTCACGGGATGATCGCTCGGGTCCCGCACCTCGTCAAAGTGGAAGAGGTCAACTAATGAAGTTGCACGATCTCAAATCACCCGAAGGCTCGATCAAGCGCAAGAAGATCGTCGGTCGTGGTATTGGTGGACGGGGCGGCAAGACGGCCGGACGAGGCACCAAGGGTCAGAAGGCCCGTCGCCAGATTCCGGCCGGCTTCGAGGGTGGCCAGTTGCCACTCCTCCAGCGCATTCCGAAGCTGAAGGGGTTCACCAACCCGTTCCGCGTGGAGTACACGCCCGTCAATCTGGACGCCCTCGCGGCGTTAGGTCTCGCCGACATCACCCTCGAGGTCTTCGTCGACAAGGGCCTCGCTCGTAAGAAGGACTTCGTGAAGGTCCTCGGACGCGGAGAACTGACTGGCGCGATGAACGTGACGGCACACCGTTTCTCGGCGTCGGCGAAGGCCGCCATCGAGGCCGCCGGTGGCACGACGACCGAAGTGGCGCTGCCCTTCGCCGTTCGTCCTCCCGCGTCGGGCAACCAACACCAGAACCGGTAAGGTCGCTTCGTGCTGCGCCGCCTTGGGAACATCTTTCGGGTACCGGACCTTCGTAACAAGGTCCTGTTCACGATTGGCGTCATCTGCCTCTACCAGGCCGGTGCCAACATTCCAATCCCCGGCGTGAGTTGGAGCCAGGTCCAACTGCTCCAGACCAAGGCCGGCGCCAGTGGCGTCCTCGGATTCTTGAATCTCTTCTCCGGTGGCGCATTGACCCGACTCGCCGTCTTCGGTCTCGGCGTCATGCCCTACATCACGAGCTCCATCGTCATTCAGCTTTTGACGACCGTCATCCCGAAGCTCACGCAGTGGCGCGACCAGGGTGCCGTGGGTCAAAAGAAGATCACCCAGACCACGCGCTACCTCACGATTGGTCTGGCACTGCTGCAGTCGACGGGCCTCATCTACGCCTTCCACGGTCACGACCAGGCGTTGCTCGGCTTCAACATCGACCTCATTCCTAAGTTCACGCTCGCGCTGGGACTCTTCATGGTCGCCATCATGACCGCCGGTACGGCCTTCGTTATGTGGCTCGCCGAGCTCATCACGCAGCGCGGCATTGGACAGGGCATGAGCCTCTTGATCTTCGCGAACGTCGTCGCCGGTCTGCCCTCGGGTGGCCACGCCGTGTGGACCGAGGGCGGTCCGCTCAAGTTCTTCGTCATCTTCGCCATCTCCATTGGCCTACTCGTGCTCATTGTCTTCATGGACAACGGACAGCGGCGTATTCCCGTGACGTTCGCGAGACGGGTGGTCGGGCGAAAAGAGATGGGCGGGAACTCGACGTATATCCCTCTCAAGGTCAATCAGTCCGGTGTTATTCCAATCATCTTCGCGTCGTCGGTGCTCTACATTCCGATCCTCTTGAGCAACATCGTGGTCTGGGCGTCATTCCAGACCTTCGTGCAGCGATCCTTGCAACCGACCAGCTTCGTCTACATCATCTCGGACTTCGTGCTCATTGTCGCCTTCACGTTCTTCTACGTCTACATCGCCTTCGAACCGCACCAGCAGGCCGAGATGTTGCGCCAACAGGGTGGGTTCGTGCCGGGCATTCGTCCCGGCATGCCGACCGAGAAGTACTTCGCCAAGATGCTCAGTCGCATCACCGTGGTCGGCGCCTTCTTCCTCGCGTCGGTCGCCGTCGTGCCGAGTATCCTCATGGCGCTCTGGAACATCAACAAGTTCCCCTACTACGGCACGACCCTGCTGATCGCGGTCGGTGTCGCGCTCGAGACGATGCGTCAAATCGACAGTCAATTGATGATGCGCAACTACGAAGGCTTCCTGAAGCGGTAGTTATGTCGCCACGTCTAAACCTGATCGTCCTGGGCAAGCAGGGCGCTGGTAAGGGAACCCAGTGCACGGTGCTCGCTCTCAAGTACGACATTCCCCACGTCTCGACCGGCGACATCCTTCGAAACGCCGTGAAGGCCGGAACTGACCTGGGCACGCAGGTCGCGTCGATTCTCGAAGCCGGCGAACTGGTGAAGGACGACCTCGTGAACGCGCTCGTGCGCGAACGTTTCACGCAGCCCGATGCCCAGAGGGGTGTCCTACTCGACGGCTTTCCCCGCACGATCAACCAGGCCGAGGAACTCGAAGCGATGCTCGGCGACGACGGCATCAAACTCTGCATCAATCTCGACGTGCCCAAGGAATTGGTGATCGAGCGACTCTCGTCGCGTCGTATCTGCCAAGAGTGCGGCACCACCTACAAGGAGACCGACGTCGAAGCGATCTCGGGAACCTGCTCCAACTGTGGTGGCGACGTCATTCAACGAACCGACGACTACCCCGAGGCGATTCGTACGCGTCTCGAAAACTACGAGCGCGACACCGAACCACTCCTCGCCTTTTACAGCGAACGCGGTTTACTCGTCACGGTGAACGGCGACCAGAGCCCCCGCGACGTCACGGCCGCCATTGTGAACGTGGTGCACGAGCGGGGCCTCGCGTGAGGCGCTCGGCCGACGAGCTGAACAAGATGCGCAAGGCCGGCAAGGTCGTCGCAGAAATGCACGAAAAGACCAGGGCCGCCATTCGTCCCGGCGTGACCACCATGCAACTGAACGAGATCGCGGCCGACGTGATCGCCAAGCGCGGTGCGAGGTCGAACTTCCTCAACTACCACGGCTTCCCGGCCGTCATCTGCACCAGCCCCAACAACATGATCGTCCACGGCATCCCCGGTGACTACACGCTCAAAGAGGGTGACATCATCTCGGTGGACGCCGGTGCGATCATCGAGGGATACCACGGCGACGCGGCGTACACGGCCGGGGTCGGCGAGATCAGCGACCAGGCGAAGAGACTCCTCGAGGTCACCGAGCGCTCCATGTGGGCGGGCATTGATCAACTCGTCAAGGGCAATCGTCTCAACGAAGTCGGTCGTGCCGTGCAAAACGTTGCCGAAGCGGCCGGCTTCTCGGTCGTGCGCGAGTACGTCGGTCACGCCATTGGCACCGAAATGCACGAGAGTCCGCAGGTTCCCAACTACTGGCCGGGCACGCCCGGTCCCACCTTGAAGGAGGGCATGGTGTTCGCGATCGAGCCCATGGTGAACGTCGGCGGCTACGACACCTACGTGCTCGACGACGGGTGGAGCGTCATGACCGAAGACGGTGAACTCTCCGCGCACTTCGAGCACACGATCGCCATCACCGACAACGGTCCGGAAGTCTTTACCGCCTAGTCCGGCGGGTTGAGCCGATCGTGCTGACGTTGTGCGAAGAGCGCGGCCTCGGTACGGCGTTGGAAGCCGAGTTTCGCGAGCAGGTTGGACACGTAGTTCTTGACGGTCTTCTCGGCGAGGAACATGACGTCAGCAATCTCTCGATTGCTCAGCCCTTCGCTCAAGAGGTCCAGGATCTTGTGTTCTTGCGTGCTCAGACTCTCGAGGCGGATGTCCTCAGTGATCTGACGGCGAAGTCGTTCGCGGGCTCGCTCGATCTGATCGGTCGTGAGGAGCATCTCACCATTGGCGACCCGTCGTATTGATGAGACCAGGTCGCCGCCGCGTACGTTCTTCAAGACGTAACCTCGAGCTCCGGCGAGCACGGAGGCGTTGAGTGCCTCGTTGTCGGCGAAGGACGTCAGCATGAGACAGCCCAGTTCCGGTCGCTTCGCGCGAAGTTGACGACAGAGGTCGACGCCGCTGCCGTCGGGCAGTCGAACGTCGAGGACGGCGACGTCGACGTTACTGATGTCGAGCTCGGCGCCCTCTTCAACGGTGCCGGCCTGCGCGACGACTTCGAGGTCCTCCTCGGCTTCGAGTAGTTCACGAAGTCCGCGGCGCACGATTTCGTGGTCGTCAACGAGTAGTAAGCGAATCATCTCAGTCCATCCGGTTGGCGGTCCAACGAACCATAGTGCCGTGACCAATTTGGCTCTCAACCGTGCAATCGCCCCCGAGTTCTCGTGCGCGCGACGCGAGATTACGCAGTCCGCGTCCTGCCCCGATGCGAGGCGAAAAGCCGACACCGTTGTCGCGAACGATCACTTCAATGAGGTTCTGGGTCGTGTCGACCTGAATCGCAACGGTGGACGCTTGGGAGTGACGAACGATATTGGAAAGAATCTCTCGTAGTGCCTGCACCGCGTGATGGGCACAACGAACTCCGATTTGATCGTCGATCCCCGAAGCGACCTTCAGTTCCGCGTCGATCCCGAGACGGGATTCGACCTCGTGTGAGAGGGCGCCGACGCGGTCCTGCAGCGTCTCGCCGGTCGGATGATCCTGATCAATCTCGAAGATCGTGGTGCGGATCTCGTGGATGGTGGCGTCGAGTTCGTCGAGCACGTTGTTGATCCGGTCGCGCACCGAGTCGTCGAGGACGGATGACAGTGAGATCTGCAGGGCGAGCCCGACGCCGAAGAGGCGCTGGATCACCGTGTCGTGCAAATCGCGCGCTAGTCTTTCGCGCTCTTCGGCGAGCGTCAGTTCGCGCACGTTGGTGCGAAGCATCTCCTGGTCGATGACGAGGCCCGCCGCGCGCCCGAAGGCCTCGACCAGCTGCTCGTCCTCTTCGGAAAAGGGTTGTCCGTCGAGCGGCTCGGTCAGGTAAAGGTTGCCGTAAATGTGACCGTCCGCGGTCATGACCGGCACTCCCAAGAATCGGTGCATGGGTGGGTGGTTCGCCGGGAAGCCCGAGGAACTCGTGCTCGAGCTCAGATCGTCGAGGCGAAGTGCCGCGGCGCGCCGGATGATCTCACCCAGGAGGCCGTGGCCGACGGGCTCGTCGCCAATGGCGGCGCGGGTTTCGGGATCGATGCCGTAAGTGATGAAGCGTGAGAGCGTCGTGCCATCGCCGGCGATGACCCCGAGAGCGCCGTATCTCGCGCCCGCGAGTTGGCTGGCCGCTTCGATTATCCGCGAAAGTAGCCCGTCCAAGTCTGAGTCGGTCTCGATGAGCAGAATCGCATCGATCAGGGCGTGGAGACGTTCTGGATCGTTGATCTTATGAAACGCCATTACTCAAATGCTCCCACAGTGGAAATGCTATGAGAAGAAGGTCAATGACCGCGCTGTCCGATGACCACCGACAGAGGTAGTGCCAACAACGTGGCACCTCGTTCTCGCGACGCTTCAATGCGTGGAATCTGCAGCTCGTCGGGTTCGGCGTTGCTCGCAATGCCCGATACCATGACCGACCAGGTGCACCCGTTGTCGTCCATGCCATCGATTTGCACCGAGAGGACGTCACCGCGTCGAGCGGCCAAGATGACGGCGCTTTCGCGACTGGAGAGGACCAAATGGTCATCCCTGATCAGGGCAATTCGCGCCGGAAGCGCGGCCGGGAGACAGCGAACTGACAGCACCACGCGTGCCAAATCAGCACTGTCCAAAAGGGCCAGACAGTCGTCACGAGTGAGGGGTTCACTCGAGAGAGATTGACTCGTTGCTGTCATGTATCCAGCTTGGGCCCAAACGCCTTATGTCCGCTAGGGTCGCCAGTCACTTTCGACCTGTAGTATGGAGGTGCACATCACGGGCCTGCTGGGCCGTTTTTGGTCTGGCTTTTGCGTTTTACCAGAAATTTGGTAGAATTGTCAGCCGACCTCTTGGCACGCCTTGAGGTCTATCCGTGAAGGAGTTTTTGCTCCTCCACGTCCCGCTGTGTCGTTACAAGGAGAAAGAACCTGAGCAAGCCAAAGGAAGACGCGTTTACCGTTGAGGGGACCGTCGTCGAGCCTCTACCAAACGCCATGTTTCGCGTCGAGTTGGAGAACGGGTATACCGTCCTCGCTCACAGTTCGGGGAAAATGCGCATGCACCGCATCCGTATCCTTCCCGGCGACAAGGTCCAGGTGGAGATTACTCCCTACGACATGACTCGCGGTCGCATCACCTATCGCTACAAATAGCTCAAGTTCTAGAAGATCGAGAAAGAAGAATCATGAAGGTTCGCGCGAGCGTCAAACCCATGTGTGAGAAGTGCAAGGTCATTCGCAGGGCCGGTGTCGTCCGGGTCATCTGCGAGCAGCCTCGCCACAAGCAGCGTCAGGGCTAGGAGAAGAGATATGGCCCGTATTGCTGGTGTCGACATTCCGCGCGAAAAGCGCACGGTGATCGCACTCACGTACATCTTCGGTGTTGGTCCAACCATCGCCCAACAGATCTGCGCCGCGACCGGTGTGGACGAATCCACGCGCGTGAAGGACCTCAGTGAAGCTGACGTCAATAAGCTTCGCGCCTACATCGACCAGAACGTCACCGTCGAAGGTGACCTTCGCCGTGACGTCGCCCAAGACATCAAGCGAAAGATGGAGATCAACTCCTTGCAGGGGATCCGTCACCGCAAGGGTCTGCCCGTTCGCGGACAGCGCACCCGTACCAACGCTCGCACCCGTAAGGGTCCGAAGCGCACCGTCGCCGGCAAGAAGAAGGTAACGAAGTAATGGCTAAGCCGAACACGGTTCGCAAGGGTCGCAAGAAGGAACGTAAGAACGTCGCCTTCGGCGTCGCTCACATCAAGAGTTCGTTCAACAACACGATCGTGTCGATCTCCGACCCAGAGGGCAACGTCCTGGCCTGGGCCTCCGCAGGCAACGTCGGCTTCAAGGGCTCCCGCAA
>DATCFS010000165.1:0-4746 GCA_036509375.1 Acidimicrobiales bacterium | reverse complement strand
CAGTTCACTCATTGCCGGCCTCGGCGCCGGTCTGGTGGGTCTCCTTCTCGTGTTGCTGTACACGATCCTCTACTACCGAGCGCTCGGCCTCGTGATCGTGACCGGCCTCGCGACGACCGCCGCGTTACTGTGGGCCATCATTTCCGCGCTCGGTCATACGGCCCTCGCGCCAAGTTTCGATCTCGCCGGCGTCACGGGCATCATTGTCTCCATTGGTATCACCGTCGACAGTTACATCGTGTATTTCGAACGATTGAAAGACGAGGCCCGAGCAGGGCGTTCGGTACGCACCTCGGTCGACCGCGGATTCCGCTCAGCGTGGCGCACCGTCTTGGCCGCTGACACCGTCAGTCTGCTCGCCGCCGTCTTGCTCTACCTCATTGCCGTCGGCGACGTGCGTGGCTTCGCCTTCTTCCTCGGCCTCTCCACCTTGATGGACGTCTTCATCACGTGGTACTTCACGCGACCGCTCGTCATCCTGCTCGGTCGACGCGGTTCCACCAGCCATTCGGCGCTCTCGATGGCGGCCGGCCTCACGCCAGGAGTCTCCGCCCATGAGTGATGTCATGACCGCACCCGAACACGGCGACACGCCGATGCCCGGTCGCTTCGGACGGATTTACCAGGGTAAGACGACGGTCGATTTCGTTGGGCGAAAGCGAACGTGGTTCACGATTTCGATCGTCATCATCATTCTCGGACTCGCCAGCCTCGGCATTCGCGGCTTCAATCTCGGCATCGACTTCAAGGGCGGGAGCCAGTGGACGGTCCAGGCGTCGCACATAACGGTCGCCCAGATGACGTCCGCCGTTGAGAAGGCCGGCCTCAAGAATCCGACCGTCGAAGAACTCGGAGGAAAGACCTTTCAAGTGTCGGCGCAGCTGGCGGGCTTGAAGGGTCAGGCCCTCACCGACGCCTCCAACAAAGTTGCCAACGCCATGGCGGCCGTCGCCCACACCAACTTCAACAACGTGGCCGTCTCCACCGTCGGACCGACCTGGGGTGCGCAGATCAAGGACCGTGCCCTCGAGGCACTCATCGTCTTCTTCATCGCCGTCGTGGCGTACATCAGTATTCGCTTTGAGCCGAAAATGGCCCTGGCCGCGTTCATCGCGATGCTCCACGACCTCCTCGTCACGATCGGCGTGTACTCGCTCTTCGGGTTCCAGATCACCCCGGACACCGTGATTGCCATCTTGACCATCCTTGGTTATTCGCTCTACGACACCGTTGTCGTCTTTGACCGGGTGCGTGATAACGCCAGCGGCGTCTTCAAGAGCGGTGACATGAGCTACGGCGAGATGGTCAACCTCTCAATGAACCAGACCCTGGCCCGTTCGATCAACACGTCACTCGTCGCCATCTTCCCCGTGCTCTCGGTTCTCGTCGTCGGCGCCTACATCCTTGGTGCGACCACGTTGCAGAACTACGGCCTCGCGCTCTTCGTCGGTCTCATGAGTGGTGCCTACTCGTCGATCTTCATCGCGAGCCCACTGCTGGCCTACTTCAAAGAGCGCGAACCGCGGTACAAGGAGATGGCCGCTCGCGCCGCCCAGCGCAGCGACCGCAACGTGATGACGCCCGCCGCCGCGGCACTGCTCTCCGGGGACGGTGCCCAGCGCGCGATCCGCGGTCGGGCCTCGACCGGTACACGCGCCACCACCACGCGAGCGACGCCCGGTGCGGCGACGATTGAAGCCCGCGCGCGCAAACAAAAACGGCGATAGGGCGCCATTAGGCTGACTCCATGGTCAGTCTCACTTCTCGCTCGTCAGCCGACCCCGCGCTGACCGGCTCGATTGAGCGCCTCATCGGCCGTTTTCTCGAGCACCACGCCAACGGCGAGGTCGACGACATCCGCCGCGCTGGCGCCGCCGCCATCAAGGCCCACGAGGGACAGCTGCGCCGTACGGGCGAGCCCTACGTCACCCACCCCATCGCCGTGGCCGACATCGCCGCCGATCTGGGCCTGGACGAGGTGACCATCACCGCGGCCCTCCTCCACGACGCCGTGGAGGACACCGGGATCACGAAGGAGTGGCTGGCCAAGGAGTTCGGCGACCAGGGGGCGGCCGTCGTCGACGGCGTCACGAAACTCGACCGTTTGGAGTTCGACTCGAAAGAGGAGCAACAGGCGGCGACCATCCGCAAGATGTTTATCGCCATGGCCCAGGACTGGCGCGTGTTGCTCATCAAGCTGGCCGACCGCCTTCACAACATGCGCACCATCTCGGTGATGCCGATGGCCCGTCAGCGCGCCATTGCCCAAGAGACCCTCGACGTCTACGCGCCCTTGGCGCACCGACTCGGCGTGCAACAGGTCAAGTGGCAGCTAGAAGACCTCAGTTTCGCCACGTTGCACCCCAAGCGCTACGCCGAGATCGAGCAGATGGTGGCGGCCCGCCAACCGGAACGAGAGGACTACCTCGCCGAGGTTATGTCGACACTGACCTCGAAGCTCGGCGAATTCGGCATCAAGGCCGAAGTGCGCGGCCGGCCGAAGCACCTCTGGAGCATCTACGAGAAGATGGTCATTGGCGGCAAGGAGTTCGACGACATCTTCGACCTCGTCGGACTTCGGGTCATCGTCGACGAGGACCGTGACTGCTGGGCCGTACTCGGTGCGATTCACGCGCTCTGGTCGCCGGTGCAGGGTCGGTTCAAGGATTACATCAACTCGCCGAAGTTCAACCTCTACCAGTCACTACACACGACGGTGATTGGACCGAAAGGCAAATCGGTCGAGGTCCAGATCCGCACCTACGAGATGCACCGCCGCGCCGAATTCGGTGTCGCGGCCCACTGGGGCTACAAGGAGGACGCCTCTTCCAAGGAGATGGCGTGGATGCAGCGTCTCGTCGACGTCGAAGAAGAGGAGAGCGATCCCATTGCGTTCCTCGAGGCGCTCAAGCTCGACCTCGGACAGGACGAGGTCTACGTCTTTACGCCCAAGGGCCGCGTGATTGCGCTCATCGAAGGGGCGACGACCATCGACTTCGCCTACGCCGTGCACACCGAAGTCGGGCACCACTGTGTCGGCGCCAAGGTGAACGGTCGATTGGTGCCACTCGAGACGGTGCTGCGTTCGGCCGACGTCGTCGAAATCGTCACCAGTAAGAGCGACGCCGCGGGACCGTCACGCGACTGGTTGGCCATCGCGCAGTCGTCGAGAGCGAAGTCGAAGATCCGTCAATGGTTCCAGCGCGAGCGTCGCGACGACGCCATTGAAGGTGGTCGCGAGGAACTGACTAAGGCCCTTCGCCGAGAGGGACTCCCGATCGCGACGTCGTTGTCGTCGAGCGCCCTCGACGCCGTCATCACCGCCATGAATTTGGACGACCTCGACGCCCTCTTCATGGCCATTGACAGCGGTCAGATCTCCGCGCTCGCCGTCGTCCAGCGACTGGACCGCGAACTCCACGGCGGCGGCGACACCGAACAGCTGCCGACGACCGTCACGCGCATGCCGCGCACGACCCGTACGACGAGGCGTACCGCCGGCGTCTACGTGGAGGGACTCGACGACGTCATGATCCACCTCGCTCGCTGCTGTTCGCCGGTGCCGGGCGACAGCATCATGGGCTTCATCACGCAGGGCCGGGGGGTCTCGGTGCACCGTGACGACTGCTCGAACGCCGTGGCCCTCGCCCAACGCCTCGGTGAACGGATCATCGACGTCGAGTGGGACGGTTCGGTGAGCGGCCAGTACCGCGCGGTCTTGGAAGTCATGGCCTTCGACCGGTCGCGTCTCCTCCTCGACGTGTCGAAGGTCGTGGCCGAATACCACCTCAGCATCATCTCGAGCAGTACTTCCACGTCGGGGTCGAGAATCGTTCGCATGGTCTTCGACGTGGAGCTCGCGGACCCGACGCACCTCAGTAGCCTGTTGGCGGCACTGAAGGGTGTCGACGGCGTCTTCGACGCCTTCCGTCAACTACCGGGGCAGAACAAGAATTCATGAGCGACGCAGTCACCCCGTTCCAGGCACCGATCGGGACCCACGACGTGTGGGGGAGTGCGTCCGCTGAGTGGGAGGGCATGATCGCGACGTTCGCGCAGTTCGCCTACCGGTTCGGATTCGAATTGGTGATCACGCCGATGTTCGAAGACGTCGGCGTCTTCAATCGCGGCATTGGAGAACAGAGCGAGATGGCGACCAAGGAGATGTACGTCTTCACCGATCGCGGCAATCGCACGCACGCCCTTCGTCCCGAGGGCACGGCGCCGGTCGTGCGGGCCTTCATCCAACACGGCCCGACGACGCCGTGGAAGGCGTGGTACGTGACACCGGCCTTTCGCTACGAGCGTCCGCAGAAGGGTCGCTACCGCCAACACCACCAGTTGGGCGTGGAAGTGCTCGGTACCGACGACCCGGCCGTCGACGTTGAGGTCATTGCGCTGGCCCACCGCTTTTACGAGGCCGTTGGTCTCACGCGGTTCCGACTCCTCATCAACTCCATGGGTGACGCGGTCTGTCGCGCCGCGTACGTCGAGCTGCTGCGGGCGCATTTGGCCGCTCACGTCGACGAACTCACCGACGAGCACAAGAACACCTGGATGAAGAACCCGTTGCGCGTGCTCGACTGCAAGGACGCGAACTGTATTGCCGTCACGGATGCCGGACCAATGCTCATCGACTCACTCTGTCCCGAGTGCCGAGCACACTTGGACCACGTCATTGCGGGACTCACCTCAATTGGCATTGCTAGCCAACTCGATCCCCGGCTCGTGCGCGGATTCGACTAC
>DATCFS010000164.1:0-3616 GCA_036509375.1 Acidimicrobiales bacterium | reverse complement strand
CGAAGCGTTGGAGCGCGCCGACGTCGTGGTCGTGACCGGCCACGGGGGCTCGACGCTCGCCTACGCCGACGTGGTGCTGCCCGCCGCGGTGCAGTTCGAACGAACGGGCACCGTCACCAACATCGAAGGTCGCGTCACCGCCGTCGCGCCCAAGATCGTGGCCCCCGGTTCGGCGTGGCCCGACGTCGCCATCGCCTCCGAGTTGGCCGACGAGCTCGGTCAGAGTATTGGTCTCGGTTCCATTGAAGAGGCCGCGAGGGCGATCGAAGAGACGACGGGCTATCCGGCGTTGTCGGTCCTCGGCGACTCGTCCGATGACGGCGTCGTCGTGGGTGACGCCAGTGAACGGACGCCTCGCCGACCCCTCGATCCCATGGCCTTTCCCGGCATCCGATCAACCGAGACGGTCGGGCTCGGCGCCCACGCCGGTTCGACGTCGATTGGTGACGTTGAGGCCGCGAAGACTCTCACCCGCGCGACCTGGGACCAGGTCAATGCCGGCCGCACGGTCGACGTGCCACTCGCCGACGCCTATTCGCTACGCGTCAATCTCAGCCGGCGCCTCTACGACGACGGTGTCGCCGTGCGGGGCACGCCGGCGCTGGCCGCGCTGAAGGCAGCCACCGTCCTACACCTCAATCACTTCGACCTCGACCGCTTGGGTGCGACGACCGGCGACGTGGTCGGGGTGACCGGTGCGAGGGGAGCGGTTCGGCTGCCCGTGGCCCTCGACGACGCCGTCCCGCGTGGCGCCACGGAAATCGCCTTTGGCTCCGTGGACGTCGACGGCAACGACGTGCTTCGATCGATCTTTGACGGGAACAACGTCATTGCGCAGGTTCGACTGGACACCAAATGAGTTGGCTCGCGTCCGCTGATCCGCTCTTCATCCACGGCGTGACGTTCGCCGTCCTGCTCATCGTGATCTTGAAGGTCGTCGCGGCCTTCAGCCTGTTGATGACGTCGGTCATCTTCATGATCTGGTTCGAGCGCAAGGCGATATCCGATATGCAGAGCCGGATCGGGCCACAACGCTGGGGTCCGTTCGGTTTGCTGCAAACCCTCGCCGACGGTCTGAAATTGATCCTGAAGGAAGACCTGATACCCAGCGAGGCCGACCGCGTCGTCTTCAAGCTCGCACCGTTCCTCGTCTTGCTGCCCGCCGTCATCACGTTCGGCCTCGTGCCGATCGGGGGCACCCTCACCATTGCCGGTCACCTCGTGCAACTCCAAGTCGCCAACCCACCGATGGGAATCCTTCTCCTGCTCGCGATGTCGGGCATTTCGGTCTACGGGGTGATGCTGGCCGGTTGGTCGTCGGGATCCAAGTACCCGTTGCTCTCCTCGGTGCGCGCGAGCGCCCAAATGATTAGTTACGAGGCAGCGCTCGGAATGACCATCGTGACCGTCGTGCTCGTGACCGGTTCGCTGTCGGTACATGACATCGTCAACTCGCAAGGCGGCGGGATCTGGCACTGGAACTTGGTTCGTCTGGGCATCGTGCCGTTCGTCGTCTTCGTCATCGCCATCACCGCTGAACTCAATCGGCCGCCCTTTGACGTCGTCGAAGCGGAGAGCGAACTGGTCGGTGGATTCCACACCGAGTACTCGTCGTTCCGATTCGCGATCTTCTTCCTCGCTGAGTACATGAACACGATCACGATGTCGGCGATCATCGTGACCCTCTTCCTCGGCGGCCCGGCCGGTTGGATCCCGAACGTGGCGCACCTGCGATGGCTCTTCCCAATCGCGTGGTTCCTCGTAAAGACCATTGGTTTCGCCTTCTGTTACATCTGGTTTCGCGCGTCGCTGCCGCGCTTTCGCTACGACCAGTTGATGGACCTCGGATGGAAGCGACTGATTCCGCTCAGTCTCGGCTGGATGCTGATTGTCGCCGGCTTCGTCATCGCCAAAGGTTGGGGATTCATCATGGCGGCCCTGGTACTGCTCTCGTACTCGCTGTTGACGAGGGCCTTCGCGCTCGGTCAGTCTCGCGAGGTCGGCGCCGACTCAGTGCTGCCGGTCGTCGGTGAACGACCACTCCGTCCCGATTCACTTCGCCACTTCACCGACGAGGAGGACGCGTGAGTAGTCCACTCAGTTTCTTCGGCGGTTTCAAATTGACGTTGCAACACCTCGTTCGCCCGACGGTGACGACGAGCTATCCCCAACAAAAGCGTCCCAAGCAACCCCGCCAGCACGGACGTCACGTGCTCAATCGCTACGAAGACGGGATGGAGAAGTGCATTGGCTGCGAACTCTGCGCCGGCGTCTGCCCCGTCAACTGCATCTACGTACGCGGTCTGGACAATCCACCGGACCATCCCGTCAGCCCCGGTGAGCGCTACGGCTACATCTACGAGATCAACTACTTGCGCTGCATCCACTGCGACCTCTGCGTGGAGGCGTGCCCGACCCAGGCGATTACCGAATCGAAGATGTTCGAGTTCTCCTTCACGAACCGCTCTGACGCGATCTACACGAAGGCCGAACTGCTCGTCGACGATCAGGGCTACCCGCAGCGCCTGCCCTGGGAGGACTGGCGCGAAGGTGAGGCGGCCATGACGGGCGGTTGGATGCGCGCCACGTCACCCAACGGCGACGCCCAGTACGAGGGCGTCATCCAGTGGACGGGCGATCTCGGCGCGGGCGTGCGCGCGGCCGAAGCCGGTCAGTCGCTCGAGCGCGACGATGCGGCGACCGGCTCCAAACAGTTGCGCAACATCTTCCCCAAGCACTTCGAGCCCCAGGACGTGCCCCTGGAGCAGCGCGGTCTCCAGGGAATGCTGAACAACGCCAAGGCGAAGATGCCCAAGCGAAAGCGTCGAGGAGAACAGTCGTGATCGCGGCCGCCTACGCCGTGCCGAGCATCCTCGTCTTCGTGACGTCGGCCCTGCTCATCGTCGTCGGTGCAATCGGCGTGATCGCCGTCAAGAATCCCGTGCACGCCGCACTCTGTCTCATCATGACGCTCTTCGGCGTCGCCGTGGCGTTCGTCGCCCAGTCGGCCGATTTCCTCGCCGCCGTGCAGATCATCGTGTACGCCGGCGCCATTGTGGTGCTCTTCCTCTTCGTCATTATGTTCCTCGGCGTCGATCGCCGCGAGCACGTCAACTTCGAACCGCTCGTCGGTCAGCGCGCCTTTGCGGGCGTCGGTGTCGTGCTCACGATTGGCGGACTCGTCACCCTGATGGCCCGTTCACACTGGGTCACCGGCGCCGTCTCCGTGACCACGCCCCTTTCGTCGGGTAACGCCAACGTGAAGGAACTCGGCGACGCCGTCTTCACGACCTACCTGTTCGCCTTCGAGGCGACGGCCGCCCTCCTCATCATCGCGGTCGTTGGCGCAGTGCTGTTGGCGCGCCGTGAGCGCTCGGTGCAGTCGGAGGAGGTGGCCCCGTGAACGTCCCCGCCGCGTGGTACCTCGTCTTGGCCGCCGTCCTCTTCGGCATCGGTGCGTTTGGATTCCTCACTCGTCGCTCGGCCCTCATCATGTTCATGTGCGTGGAGTTGATGCTGAACGCGGTCAACCTCACCTTCGTCACCTTTTCGCGCACTCTCAGTGACATCAGTGGTCAAGCCATTGTCTTTTTCGTCATGGTCGTGGCGGCGGCCG
>DATCFS010000163.1:0-8999 GCA_036509375.1 Acidimicrobiales bacterium | reverse complement strand
GCGTCAACATAACTAGAACGCGAACGATTCGAAGTGGAGACGCTCACTCTTGGCACCAAGTCGCTTCGCTGCAGCGACGACGTCGTCGGTGAATTCTTGTGGGCCGCACACGAAGACGTCGGCGTCATAGAGATCGCCCACGATGCTCCGTAGCGTGCGCTCATCAAGTCGGACTTCGGTGCGCGGTCCACAGAGTTCTACGTATTGACCGTGACGCTTTTCAACCAATTCAGCGAACTCCCGTCCGTGAACCACGTGCTTAGGAGTCTGCGCTCGAACGATCACCGTCACCTGGCTCGACGTGGGAAGTTCTTCGAGCAGCGCCCGGATGGGCGTGACGCCGACTCCCGCTCCAATGAGCACCACACGACGAGACGTCAGACGGTGTCGCGTGAACGTCCCGTAGGGGCCCTCCACGAACACCCGCGTGCCGGGCTTCAAACGCGCGACCGCTCGGCTCTGATCACCGAGACCCTTAACCGTAACGCGCATATGTGGTGGTCGCGGAAGCGCCGAGAGTGAATAGGGGTGGCTATGCCACCAAAGACCGGGCGCCATGAAGCGCCACTGGAAGAACTGACCTCCCGAAACGGCGAGACGCGTGAGTTTGCGACCCGACACGATCACGGCGTAGGTGTCGGGAGCGACCTTCTGGACGGAGTCAACGCGTAACTGGTGTCGAAGATTGCGCCACACGGGCAAGATGATCCGAAAACTCACGATCGAGGCGACTGCGGTCAAGGTGATCGCGATCCACAGCAATCGGGTGACCGGTGAGGTGATGAACATCACCCCGATGCGGATTTGGTGAAAGAAGGCCAACCCGAGAGCGAGGTACATGCAGAGGTGAACTCTCCACCACGTTTCGTACTTGAGGCGTTGGCGGGCGATCCGTGCCGAACTGACGCCCGCAGTCACGAGGAGCACGAAGGCCGCCAGAGATTCCGGAATGTCCGGATAGTGAATCACGAAGGTCCAAAGTTGCTTGAGGAAACTTACGCTCGACGACTGTGCGTAGCCCCAGGTCACGAGAAAGATGTGGGTCGCGATAAGTACGATCGGCCATCCGCCGATGCGACGATGCCACTGCACGAGACGGTCTTGGCCGACGCTTCGCTCAATCCACGGAATGCGTGACATCAACACCACCATGATGAGCATGAGGTAGGTGCCCACGAGGGCGCAGAGGCGTGCCGCCAACGTGAGCCAGCCGCCCGGGGCGCGCAGTGCGCCAACCGACTCACCCAAGAACGCCATCGCGACGGCCAAACCGAGACCGGTGCCCGCGAGCACCGTCAAGGCGTCGGTGACGCGAGGGGCCGGCGCCGGACCGGCTCGGTGGCGCGTGCGAACACGGCGAACGGGCCGGGCCTCGTGCCCCGAATCAATCACGGTCATCGGAATACCTCGCTGCTCGGATTGCGTAGTGGCTCATCCGTGACGCACACTTTGTATCCACGGCCCGACGTGAGAGATCGTGAGCAGTCCGAGCACCACGCCAATGATCAAACTCAGCGTGATCAAGAGTTGCCGGGACCCCGAACCGCCCACGACTCGACGCGTTCGACGCGCCCAATCCTTCGTAGAGACGCGGGCAACGTCGTTCAGGTGACCGAGCACGTGCACGGTCATGAAAAGGAACCACATGACAAAACTCACTTGGTGGAGTTGCATCATGCGACCGTGCCACGCACCGGGGCCCAAAAGTAGGAGGATGCCTGAGGCGAACAACACCACCGTCACGACCACCACGAACGGTCCGAGCACGCGGAGCGCCACGGGAGGTGGACCCTTACGCCGGTATTCCGGTGAGCCGAGGTAGTACCGTGCGAAGCGCCATGTCGTGGATGACATCTTCACCAGAATTGGTGGGACCAATAACATCCCGACGAACACGTGAACGGTGAGTAGCGACTGCACTTGAAGTACCGTGACACCCTCGACGGCGAGAAGGATCAGAAGTACGAGTGCAGTCGAACCGGTCAGTCGCTCGTTCGCCTCGACGCCCCATCGCGCGAGTCGGTCGCGCACGACCGGTGGGCGCGGGGCTTGGTGCGAAGGGGTTGATCGACCCTTTCGACGACTTGAGGGCGCGGGGGAGTGGGGAAATGGCGACCCGACCGATTCGCGCGTTGCCTGGCTTCCAAGGGGCTGCAACGGCGGCGCTTCGAAGGGCCGAGCCGAGGTTCGACGCCCGTCTGGTTGACGTCGAGGCTCCTGCTGACGAAGTTCATCCACAACCTCAAGGCTAAGAATCGAAACTGACGATCACCTTACGAGCGTTCATTATTCCTAACTTCTTAGGAAGCGTGACGCCAGCTGACCTCGAAACGGGCCCCGCCGAGAGTGCTTTCGCCGACAGTACGATGAGCGTGCGTGGCCAGAATGATGGCGTCGGCAATGGCCAACCCGAGCCCGGTACCGCCCGTCACCTCATCGGTTCGGTGAAACCGGTCAAAGATTACGTCGCGCTCGTCCTTAGAGATACCGGGACCACTGTCTTCGACAATGAGCGAAAGCCGATGTGCGCTGGTCTGTACCTGAACATTGACACGACCACCCGGGCCCGCGAACTTGCATGCGTTATCCACCAACACGCCGACCAGGCGGTCGACGGCCTGTGACGAGGCTCGAATGAGCGTGGTCGTCGTGGGAAGTACAAACTCGAGGGCCACGTCATTTCGAGTAGCGAGACGCTCAAATCGACTCTCGGCCGCGGAGACCACATCGGCTAATTCGCATGTCTGCCTTTGGTCGACCGTTTCTCGTACTTCATCGGATCGTGCGAGCCACAACAGGTCCTCCACAATGTGCTGTAGACGTTGACCTTCTTCACGAACACGTGACAGCGTTCCTTGGTACGTTGCGGCGTCGCGCGGTCGCGAAAGTGCCAAGTCGACTTCCGCTTCGATGACACTCAACGGAGTGCGCAACTCGTGCGAGGCGTCGGACGTGAAGGCGGCTTGGCGCCGACGAGCGAGAGCCACGGGAGTGAGTGCACGCATGCCGATGACGAACGCAGCCAAATAGATCAAAATGAGCAGTACGCCACCGGCCGCGACCTCAACAACGACGAGTGATGAACGCACGCGGCTCACTTCAGCGAGACTTTCGCCGGCGACGAGCCAACCGCCGCGGAAGCGAACCGCGCGGAATTGAAAATGCGATTGACCCACGGAGGCGGATTGAACGCCGGTTGACCACACCAGTGAAGGCAGTTTCGGTGAACTGCTCTTTAGGGCCTGTACGGTACCGTTCGCGCTGACGCGCCACACGTAGATCGGCACGTCGTCACGATCGCCTTCGTGGGAAAGTTCGTCGAGGTGCGTTGCATTACTGCCGCCTTCTTTTGCGACGTTCTGGACGATGGTGAGTTCTTGTTCAAGTCGGGAGTTGAGTTGCGAATTGAACCGTCCCAGAACCAAAAGATTCGCCACAATAGCCACGAGGACGAAGGTCACGATTCCGATGAGTGTTGCCACCCCGGCAACGCCGGCCGCATGTCGGCGCTCGATTGTTGACGTCTTCACCGTTGCGCCAATCGATAGCCCAGCCCCCGAACGGTCTGGATCTCCGCCGTACTCCCTCGAAGTTTTGAGCGAAGCCGTGTGACGTGCGCTTCGATGGTATTGGACGCCGCGGTTCGATACGTCTGTTGCCACGCGTGATGCGCGATTGCCTCGCGGGTCACCACGAGGGGGCTTCTGCGTAAGAGGAGTTCAAGAATTGCACCCTCGGTGAACGTCAGCGAAATTGGATGGTCGCCTACGGTGCACTGTCGACTACTCGGGTCGAACGTGAGGTCCCCGCAGTGCAACTCGTTATCGAGTCGGAGGGCCGGACGTCGTTGCAATGCGCTGAGGCGTGCAAGCAGTTCTCCAAAATCGAAGGGCTTGATGAGATAGTCGTCGGCGCCCGCGTTGAGACCTTGAACTTTGTCAATCATCGTGTCTCGAGCGGTGAGCAAGAGAATCGGTGTGCGCACTCCCGCTCCTCGAACGCGCTCAATTACCTCGAGGCCGGAAAGGCCTGGCATTCGCCAGTCAAGCACCGCCACTTCGTACTCACGCGAACGAAGTACTGATTCTGCGCTCAGCCCATCTACCACTTCGTCCACGGAGTAGCCAGCTTCTACGAGTCCGCGCCCCAACACGTCGCGAAGAGCACCGTCGTCTTCGGCGATAAGAACCCTCATGACCATTCACCGTAGGTCACTCGAGGAAATGTCATTATCCGGCGAATGGAGAATATTGAAATTCGACTAAGAATAGGTCGGTTGTAATCCGTTCGTAAGGTTCGACTCTTAGCGTTGAGTAATGGGCCTGACCGAGAACGACGAGCCGTCGCGGCACTGGATCATTCTCACGGCGTCGGTAAGCACTCAACGGCTGACGTCATGGAATTTGGGACATTGATGACCGTACGCGTGTTGCGCCTTCCAAACGCTGCTGACACCGTTCCTTCACGCGTTGGCCGATGGCGCACGCAGGCGAGCGTCTAGCGATGTCGCGAACCGACTACGTTCGACCGTCGCTGATCGACGACCCGCCCTCGCCGCGTTCACGATTCACTTCAAACAAGAGGCGTCGTCGCCGTATCCGTAATCGACGAATTCGTCGAACCGTTCTGATTGTCACAGTTGGCGCGTTGATTTGGCTGAGTTTTTCTGTTGGAGGGGCTTTGTTGAACCCGGCCTTGGGATCAACCGCAGGGTCTCGTCTAGCCGAGTGGGCCCGCTTGCACGGCGGTTCGGGCGTTGTCAATTGGGCCGAAAATCAGTGGTACGCCCATCACCCGCCCAAGGTCGGCGGATCCGTTCCTCCAGGTTCGATCGTAAAGCCGCCGGTCACCGCCAAAGTGGTCTCTACCGTCCCCCATCTCCCCATGCCGAACCCCATAACACCCTTTGCGTCGCCAGCTCTACCTGGCGAAGGCGCGTGGAGGCCCGTGGGACGATCGGTCGACGGAATGCCCGCGGTCTACGAAACGACGTTGCGCCCCGACGCGATTCACACCAGTTACGTCGTGGGCGTCGCGTGGATGGATACGAAGTTGCTTCACGCCACCCTGTATTCGGGCAGTTGGATACCGGGGGGCGGTCCCTATCCCAACACGGCACCCGTGAAACCGCCGGCGGCGCGCACCCTCGTCACCGCATTCAATGCGGGCTTCTTGATGTCGGGCGCTCAGGGCGGCTACTACACGGACCACAAGGTCGTCATACCGCTACGCGCTGGCGCCGCATCGTTCGTGGTCTACAAGAACGGCACGTCGGATATTGTCGCGTGGCCCTCGGCGGGGGCCATTCCCAGCAACGTATCATCGGTGCGACAGAACCTTGACCTCTTGGTTCAAAATGGTCACGAAGTGGCCGGCCTGCAGGCCAATGACACGTCGAAGTGGGGCCTCACCCTCGGCGACGCCGTCTACGTGTGGCGCTCGGGTCTTGGCGTCACGGCGAATGGTGCTCTCGTCTACGTGGGCGGTCCGGGACTCAACATCACCGACCTCGCTAGCCTTCTCGTTCGCGCCGGGGCGGTGCGAGCCATGGAGTTAGATATCAATACTGACTGGGTCAATTTCAGCTCGTACCGGCCTTCCACTTCAACGGGCCCCGCAACGGCGGCTAACGGAGCACTACTTCTACCCGGAATGACGGGATCGACGTCACGCTATTTCGAGTCCTGGTGGGCGAGAGACTTCATTACGATGTCCGCCGACCCAACCAAGAAGAGTTGACGAGACCGCGCACGCCGGTCGTTGCGTCGAAACCACGGAATTCGCTTAGCTGATACGACATCAGAAGTAATTGGACCAACGGTTTCGATGACCGGCCCCCGTGTTCGAAGGTGTCAAATTACATGAAGCAGTTTGAGAATGAGCACGACAATCAAACAGAGCACCGCAATCTTTATAAGTGTCCATAGATCTAGTCGCGCTCGTCGACGGAGTCTCATACGACGGAATTTCATTTGTTGAGACCTTCATCCGTCCCCGACGTCAGATCATGAAAGGGCTCGAGGACCTGGCCCTTCGTATTACGGCACATCATCAAACGGTGTCGATGACAAAGTCTAAGGCTAAAGAGTCGATGCCGGTCTTGAAGAGGACGTGCCGCTTGGAAGGGCCGGGTGACAGTGCCCAGAAGCGTGTTTACGCAACGTCGCGCAGCGATTCCACCTCGTGTTGGTGCAAGGTGGATATCGTCGACTGCTCCTGCCCGGTGGACCTGCGGCGACTGGCGCGCATCGACGACAACAGCACGATGACCATGCTCACGGCGCCCATTGACGTCAGCGCGATCCCGAACACTTGGAACGGCAAACCACTGACGCACGACGAGCCGAGACCGGTTTGTCGGCTGAGCGTGCATGCTGAATCCAACGTTTGCGAAGCGTTCATTACCCAAAGGCCGACGCCAACAGTGACCAAGCACAATATCGACGTAAGTGCCCTCTTCACGTACCTTGTTTACCACCGCGAACATGTCAGACAGTGGCAATCGTTGCCGTTCGTTTGTCAAGATATTCGCTTCCGACTGCCCGACCGATGTGAGAGCTTGGCCCGCAATGTGCATGACGGCGTTACCGCGTTGCGTCTTAGAGTGCGACCTTTTTTGACGTTGCCCGCGGCCGAGTTGCGACCAGCGGAGCCATCAGATCGCCGAACTTCTCGATTCGTTTCAGCACGTCCTTCGCCTCAAATCTCAGTGTCTCGGGGTTCGCGCTTTTCGCGCACTTGTCGACCTCCTGCCACGAGACGGGCGTGGACACGGTCGGTTCGGGCCGGGCCCGCAGTGAGTACGCGGCCACCGTGGTCTTCGACGAGTTGTTCTGGCTCCAGTCGATAAGTACTTTCCCGTCGCGAAGAGTCTTTTTCATCGTCGACACGACTTCGTCGCGATGATCTCGTTCGATCAGCTTCGCAATCTCGTGCGCCCGTTCGCTCAGCTGGTCCCACGTCGTTCGCTGCACGCGCGTGTAGAGCTGCAACCCCTTCGAACCACTGGTCTTTGCGAACAGTGACTCGCGGTCGAGCCGTTCACCGACCCACTGAGCAACCCGACAACATTCGACGATCGACGTGCCGGGGCCGGGGTCGAGATCGAAAACCATGAAGTCAGGGGGCGCTGGGATGGTCTTTCCCTTCGCGACATGCCAAAGCGGTACGTGAAATTCAATGGCCGCGAGATTTGCAGCCCACAGCAGAGTGGGCCGGTCGCCGACCGCGGTGTAAAGGATAGGTTCGTGTTCCCCATTTTTGGACGGCACCTCGATCCTCTTGATCCACTCTGGTTGATGCTCGGGCGCGTGCTTTTCGTAGAACGACATTCCCTCGACGCCGTTCGGATAGCGACGGAAGGTAGTGGGGCGATGAAGGAGGTGCGGCACCAGGACGTCGGCGATTCGCGCGTAGTAATCGAGAACCTGACTCTTGGTGAATCCGGTGTCGGGATAGAGGACCTTGTCGAGGTTTGACAGCGACAGTTCACGACCGTCGATTTCCGTGAGGACTCGCTCAGGACTCACGGAGTACGTCCTTCGCGGTCTTATCGGTTCTCAGTCCGCGCCACGACGGTTGACGAAGGTTGCCGTCGTTGGTCCACTCCGCGAATTGGACCTCACCAACGAGCGTCGGGCGAACGAAATGTGCGAGCGCCGTCTCTGTGCGACCAAGCGGCGTCGAGAACGGCGTCGACTTACGCGAGAGCGGTTTCAATCGCGCCAGCAACTCCTTTCGCGACGTCACGGTGAATCCCGTTCCCACTTTGCCGACGTACTCCAGTCCTCCATCCGACGGAATTCCGAGTAAGAGTGCACCGAGACTGCCAGCACGTTCACCCTTGCCATCGGTCCATCCGCCGATGACGACTTCTTGGGTGAAGAAGTTCTTGACTTTTATCCAACTGCCACTGCGCGAACCGGGAGAGTAATGAGAGTCCCGACGTTTGATGACCACTCCTTCAAAGCCCCGTTCTCGCGAGATGGCGAGTACCTTGACGCCTGAAGTGTTCGTGATCGAGGGAGGTGTCGCGAACGTCTCACCCTGCAAGTTGAGTGACGCCAAGGCTGAGCGACGATCGTCATAGGAATGGTCCATCATCGAACGGCCCTCGAGATACAGCACATCGAAACAGAAGAAACTGGCCGGCGTCGAGTACCGCAACTTTTCGATTGCATGTTTCGACGTGACGTGGAGACGCGTGGACAGCGTCGAGAAATTCGGGCGGTTGTCCTTGTCGAGGGTAACGATTTCGCCGTCCAGGATCGCCGAACGTGAACCGAGGTGCAGTCCAATATCGCGCAGTTCCGGAAATGTCGACAGCAGGCTCCGGTCGTTTCGCGTGAACGCTCGCACGCGGCCCCCGTCCACGTAGACCAGCGCGCGCACGCCATCCCACTTGAACTCGTAGGCCCAACCGCGGTCCTTGTTCGGCAGTTCACCGGACTGGGCGAGCATCGGTTTGACGTGTTGGGGCATTGCCTCGAAGTACGCCGGAGCGGGGTCCATCCGGTGGATCATCCAATTCTTCTCGTCGATGGGAAAGAGCACGTAGCGACCAGAGGCACGTTTGCCGTGTAGCACGACCATGACTTCGTTGGTCCGCCACTTCTCGGTTTCGTAGGTACCGTGATCCCAAATGGCCACCGTACCGGCTCCGTACTGACCCTTGGGAATCGTCCCTTCAAACTTCCCGTAGTCGAAGGGATGGTCTTCAACGTGCACGGCGAGGTGATTGGTGTCGGGGTCCATTGGCAGTCCTTTTGGCAACGCCCACGACACCAGCACGCCGTCTCGCTCCAACCGAAAGTCCCAGTGCAATGCGCGGGCGTGGTGCTCTTGGATGACGAACGTCAGTTTCGGGTTCTTCTTGGAAACCTTCGAAGTTGCGCCCATTGGTTCAGGCGTGCGTGTTGAATCCCTCTTCGCGACGTAGGTACTGAGCTTCGGATGAGACGTGGGCGAGGTGTCCCTGGCGCGAGCCATGAGACCGGTCA
>DATCFS010000162.1:0-2380 GCA_036509375.1 Acidimicrobiales bacterium | reverse complement strand
TCAGGGCCAGGAGAATGAGCACGCTTCGACCAGAAATGGGATCCTTGCGTTTCGCAACGCCCGCGAGAAGTTGCGTGAGCGTGCCGGTCAGATAGGTGGTGGAAAGGCCACTGATGCCAAATCGAAGCGTCGCTGCGCTTTGCACTCCCAACGCCACCGCGTTGACACCGAGCATCGCGTACTCTGGCGCGCCGGCGGGGGCGGCCGAGGCGATCTCCCACCACGCCGCGAAGACGAACAGCACCGCGAGTTCGAGAATCAACGCGTAGAGAATCGGGCGTGGCCACATCTCGTCGTCTTCGTGCGCGTGTCCCGCCACTCGCGCGCCCACCAAGCTCCCCACGACGAACCCGAGGAAAGCGATGCCGGTGTGAAGAGCGAGCGACACGTCGCCCTTGCCCGCGGCCACGCCGAGCAACACCATGTTTCCGGTCATCACGCTCGTGAAGACGCCGCCGAGACGGGTGAAGCCGATGGCGTCGATGGAGCCTGTCACCAGGGTCAACAAGACGACGAGGGCGTCACGCTTGCGCACCGGCGTCCAGAACGCGCTGTCGCGAAAGTTCGCCATCCGCGTTATTCGTTGCTGGCCGTACGCGCGGTTGAACTTCCACCCAGGAAAGATTCGACGAACAGGGGGTTCTGCTCGAGGTCCCTCGGCGCGCCCGCGAGCACCACCCTGCCGCCACCGAGGACGTAGGTCCAGTCGGAGATGCGCAGTGCCGCCTTGGCGCGTTGCTCGACGAGCAAGACGGTAGAGCCGTGGTCGGCGAACCCTCGAACGAACTCTTCCAGTAGTTGAGTGGCGACCATGGGCGCCAAGTTCGCCGTCGGTTCGTCGAGCACCAAGACCGAGGGCGACAGCATCAAGACCCGTCCCATCGCGAGCATTTTACGCTCACCGCCAGAGAGCTTGCCCGCCTTCCTCGTCATCATCGTCTTCAATTTCGGGAAGAAGTCGAGCACCATGTCGATGCGTCCCGGTATCTCACGGCGACCCAGCAGGTAGCCGCCGATCTCCAAGTTCTCCTTCACCGACAACGGTGGAAAGACGTCATCGATCTGGGGTACGTAGCCCACACCGATCATGGCGACCTCTTCGGGCGCGAGGTTCGTGATCTCATGCTCACCCACCGTGACGTGCCCATCGAGAACCTTGACGACACCTACGAGCGACTTGAGCAGCGTCGACTTACCCGAACCGTTCGGTCCCACGACCGAGACGACCTTGCCCGGCGTGGCTTCGATGGCGATGTCGCTCACGATGGCCCGACCGTCGTACCCGGCGCTGAGTCCGCTGGCGCTCAGCACCAATCCCTGCTTCGTTAGTTCAACCGACAAGGTACGCCTCCACGACTTCCTTCTTGGCACGAAGTTCGGCCATCGTCCCTTGGGCCAAGACCCGACCCTCGGCGAGCACGATGACGGGATCGCAGAAGGCGTCCATGATGGCGAGCTCGTGCTCGACCATCACGATCGTCATGCCGCTCGCCGCGAGGCGCATGAGCTGATCACCGATCTTGTGCGCGAGGTTCGGGTGCACGCCGGCCATGGGTTCATCCAGCATCAGAATCGTCGGCTGGGCGAGGAGCGCGCGCATGATCTCGACGAGGCGGCGCTGGCCGCCCGACAAGCCACCGGCGTAACTGTCGGCGTACTGAGAGAGACCGAAGCCCTCGAGCATCTCGCTCGCGCGCTCGATGTTCTCGACGTCTTCGCGACCCCAATAGCGCCGTCCGCGCAGCGCTCCGGGGAAGGAGTCGCCCGATTGGCGCGGGATGGCCGAGACCAGATTCTCGAGCACCGTGAGTTTCTTGAACTCACTGGCCAGCTGGAACGTGCGGATCATGCCGGCTTTCGCGCGCTCGTTGGAGGGCATCGAGGTGATGTCGCGGCCCTCGTAGAGGACTTTGCCGCTCGTCGGGGCGAGCGTACCCGCGAGCATCGCGAGGGTCGTAGATTTGCCGGCGCCGTTCGGTCCGATGAGCCCGGTAATGCGTCCGCGCTGAATCTCGATGGAGACCTCCGAGACCACGGTCACGCCGTGGAAGGCTCGGGTCAATCGATCGCTCGCGAGAATGATCCCGTGATCATTCGCGTCTCCCTCGAGCCTCAAGAGTTGGCGGAAATCCATCTGATCGAGATTTCCGAGGTTGATCAATGAGTCGGACTCGCCGCTCGAGAGAACCGGAACGGCGGACGTCGCCGACCTACTGAGGATCCGACGGCGCTCGGGAAGGATCCCGTCGGGTCGGAACCAGAGGAACCCGATGATCAGTAGTCCGATCGCCACCCACTCCAACGCCGGCACCAGTGCCGGGTTTGAGAGAGGCGGGATGAACCGAGTCACTTCTTCGAAACCCAAGGGCACCAACAGCGC